>CALQBB020000032.1 GCA_943328715.2 Polynucleobacter meluiroseus
AAAAAATGGCTTATAAATAAACTAATCTTCAATAAAGCCTAAATATAGAACATGTTCTATTCTTTCTAGAATTCGTTTCAATTAGGAGGGGTATACACGAAAATAAGTGGAAATTGAATAATTTCGAAAATGTATTTTTCTATTACCGAATTTTATTAGCCCAAACTTAATGCTTAAATACTTTATTTTCGGAATGCTTACCATTGATGCCTTCACATTTTTGGCTTGTTTATTATATTTTTTTAAAACGAAAAAGCGTCAAATAGGAGTTTTGGCTTTGTGGTTTGGCTCTCGTTTTCTATCGTTACTATTCGGCTACAATTTACGTGTTTATATGGGTTGGAAAACCGAACACATCTATAGTTTTTCTGTCCTTTTAGAGGGCTTCCTCATGTATTACTTATTTTGGTTGGTACTTTCAAAAAAACAATGGTTTGATAAGTTCTTATTCATGATTCCATTGGCCATTTTTGTGGTCGAATTTTATTTCCTAAAACACTATTACGATGTCATGTACGTCACGCATGTCTTTTATTATGTATTTGTATCTGTTCTGCTCATTTGGTTAATTAATAGAGAAAAAATACCTCAACCTTTCCAATATTTTATGAACCTATTATTGGTATTTCATGTGACGGCATTTATTTACATGCTAAATCTTGCTTTTGTATCCAATAGCCAAATTTTGGCCTCTTATTTATATCCTGTATTTTGGTTAACTTATATTGTCTTCGATATTTTGAGTATTCTATACTTTAGAAAACAATACCTACACATTCAAGAACAAGTCTAATGGAGCTCAAATATTACATTTTTATTGCTGTTTTACTGCTTTCTGAGCTCCCGCCCTTAACTTTATTTTACCTTAATTACCGTGAGAAAAAGGAAAGCAAATTTTTGCTTTTGTTCTTTTGGTTATTATCTCATTTCCTAACCGATTTAACAGCAACCATTGTCATGTTCTGGGACTTAATGAGCACCTTGCCCCTTTTTGTTATTTCGACATTTATCGAGACGATACTTTTTATCAAATATGCACAGCTTCATTTGAATTGGAAAACGAGTATTTGGCGCGGGCTGTACTTTCTCACTTCGGTCGTTTTTATAGCAGAAGTTTCCGCTCATGGGACACTTGTGTTCAATTCATTCTATATCAACATGACCTATCAGAGTCTTGCTACCTTGTTTTTGTTATTTATTAGTTTTAAATCAACAAGGTCAAAATCCGATCTAAGACTGAACCAATTGCTCCTTGTTTACCATGTGACCATCTTTTTTTACATCGCAAATCTGGATTTTTTGCGGAAAAGTGCAGCATTAATGGATCAGGTATATCCATATTTTTTAAGTGTTGTGGTGTTATTTTTGCTGCTAATTTCGATTCATTTATATACCAATCTCCGAACCAAGAATGCTCATTGAAGAAAGTAAACTCGCCCTAATCATCATCTTGAGCATGCTGTTTTCACTCGGCATGGCACTTGGTATTGTGATGCTTTCCAATAAAAACAGACGCATTCTCGAATTAAGTGACGACTTGCTTCAAGAAACCCTAAAGAAAAAGGAGCTAGAAAAGATTGGCGTGGTCTTAAAAACCCAAGAAAACGAACGCACTGAAATTGCTAGAAAACTTCACGATGAGGTAGGTGGCCTAATGTCCATTGTTCAAAAGCAAATCTCACTTGTCAAACGAAAGGGAGAAAAAGGTGAGTTTGATTCCGTTGCGCTCAACGGAGCAAGCGAATTTTTACAAGAAAGTATTGATCAAATGCGTTCGATTACAAAAGAACTCATGCCGCATTATTTACTCAAGTTTGGCTTAACCAATGCGTTGGAACGAATGGCGCAGCAAAAAACAACGAATCTGATTGAGAATTTCCATTTTGAATCTGAATTGAATGAGGCAATTGAACTCCCTGAGTCAGTCATGACCCATAACTTTTTTATCGCTAGTGAATTACTTACTAATTTACTCAAGCACAGCAATGCTACGCAAATTCACATGACGCTATCATGGAGTATGACAAATGAACTATTGTTGCACTTAAGACACGATGGGAAGGGACTCTCCCAATTGGAATATGAACATTTAGCGAACTCGTCAGATACGTTCGGATTAGAAAATATTCGGTATCGTTTGACCATTATTGGCGCAGCTATTCAATATGAGATCCATGACAATTTTGCGCAAACAACCATTGTTAGTCCAATAGATTCTGACATAAAAAGAGATAATACAAATGAAATCTAAACGTGAAAAAAAAATCAAAGTAGCGCTTGTAGACGACCATCATGTGGTTAGAAAAGCATTATGCAAGATGTTAGTTGATTTACCAACAATAGAAGTCGCATTTGATGCCGCTGATGGCAAACAATTTTTGGAGGAACTCACCCATCATCACATAGATGTCGTTTTACTCGATCTTGAAATGCCCGTCATGAATGGTTGGCAGACAATTAAGGCACTTCAAGCAGTCACTTTGAAGCCCAAAATTATTGTACTTACGATGCACGCTGATCATGCCGTTGCTGCCGAAATGCTCAATGCCGGAGCTGATGCTTACTTATTAAAAGAATGCTCTATCGATGAGATGCAACAGGCAATTGAGGAAGTTCACCTACTTGGTCGGTATGACAACGCAATGAGTCAACAGGCAAGAGAATTGCTAGCTTCTATGTCCGATCGACCCATCCCGACAACACCTTTTGAGCTGAACGAACGCCAAATAAAATTACTGCACCTAATCTGTGATGGATTCACAAGCATGCAAATCAGTGATCAAATGGCGACCTCTAAAAAAAACATCGATCGAATGCGCACGCAACTCATGAAAAAGTTTGATGTCAGTAGTGGGAATGAACTTATTCGAGTGGCAATTCTGTATGGTTTATATAAACCACGAAGCAACCAACAAATCTCCACAGAACTGCAAAATCAAGAGCTCGAGTCACAAAAAAGAAGATTGGCTCGACTCACCAAAGACATGGAGTAATCAGTCCTTTCATTGTCCGTAAAAAAAATAGAAATGAACTTGATAACCTATTCTGTTTTTCTCTTATTTCCTCAAAAATACATGGCCTGAAGTGCGGTGTTCAGTGAAATTATTGTAGCGATACAAAATACCCCAGCGCCAACTCATATCCCTTCATACCAAATCCAAAAATGCAGCCAGCGCAGACTGGACTCAACATGGATTCGTGGCGGAAGGATTCACGTGCGGTGATGTTGGAAATGTGCACTTCGACAACTGGTGTGGAAATCGCGGCAATGCAATCGCGCAAAGCAACACTCGTGTGGGTGTATCCACCGGCATTGAGGATGATTCCGTCAGCGTCGGCGTCCTGAAGGACATTGATCAGTTCTCCCTCCACATTGGACTGAAAATAGGAGATTTCAGCACTCGATTTCGATTTCAATTCCGTTAAAAAGTCTGCAAACGAAACATTCCCATATATTTGTGTTTCACGGGAACCGAGTAAATTTAAATTTGGACCGTTTACAATCAGAATTTTCATAGATGTCGAATTGGGAACGCTATATTAAGGATTTTGTTTCATACTTGAAAATCGAGAAGGGATTGGCAGAGAATTCGATTCTCGCCTATCAGAACGATGTCGATAAACTGAAGGAGTTTGCTGCGGCTTCATCAAAGCTGCCCGATCAATTGAGTTATGACGACTTAAAACAATTTCTTTCCACGCTTTTCGACCTTGGATTAAGTGCACGAAGTCAGGCGCGTATCATTTCCGGCATCAAACAGTTTTACGGCTTTCTCATTCTTGAAAATTTGACCAAGGTGGATCCCAGTGAACTGCTCGAACAACCCAAATTGGGAAGGAAACTTCCGGAAGTCCTGACCATTGAAGAAATTGATGCCTTGTTAAACGCCATTGATTTAAGTAAAAACGAAGGACACCGAAACCGTGCGATGTTGGAGACACTCTACAGCTGTGGATTGCGTGTCAGCGAACTTGTTGGACTGCGTTTTTCCGATTTGTTTTTTGAGGAAGGATTTATCCGCGTGATTGGAAAAGGAAACAAAGAACGTTTGGTTCCGGTGAGTCCACAAGTTCAGAAGGAAATCGAGATTTATCAACAGCACATTCGGAACCATTTAAACATCCAAAAGGGAAGTGAAAACATCGTTTTTCTAAACCGAAGAGGCGCACAACTCACTCGCGTAATGGTGTTTACGATTATTAAAAATTTAGCGGAGTCCATCGGACTCCAAAAGAACATTTCTCCACACACCTTCCGACATAGTTTCGCGACACATTTGATCGAAGGAGGGGCCAATTTACGGGCGATTCAAGAGATGTTGGGACACGAATCAATCACCACGACCGAGATCTACACACACCTAGACCAACGCTTCTTGAGGGATGCCATTTTATCGTATCATCCACGAAATTCGAAAGCGTAATTCCGGCAAAAAACAAGGGGTAAAAGTTTTTTTTGGGAATATTCGTAAAATCGTTTGTGGAATTTCAAAAGTTTGTTACCTTTGCATCCGCTTTTTTACATTTATAAGTAATTTTAAAGACATGTCAAGAGTTTGTCAATTAACAGGTAAGTCAGTAATGGTTGGGAACAATGTTTCTCACTCCAATCGTAAAACCAAACGTAGATTTTACCCGAATTTGGTTACAAAAAAGTTTTTTCTTCCAGAAGAAGAGGCTTACATCACATTAAAAATTTCAACTTCTGCGCTTCGCACGATTAACAAGAAAGGTATTGCCGCTTGTATCAAAGAAGCTCGTCAGAAAGGTTTTTTAAAATAAAACTGTTGCGAAACAGATAAAATAAGAAGAAAATGGCTAAGAAGAGTAAAGGTAACCGCATCCAAGTGATATTAGAGTGCACGGAGCACAAAGATTCAGGAATGGCTGGTACGTCGCGTTACATCACGACGAAAAACCGTAAAAACACACCGGATCGCATGGAGATTAAGAAATTCAATCCGATCTTAAAGAGAATGACTGTTCATAAAGAAATTAAATAACTAGGACATGGCAAAGAAAGTTGTAGCTTCCCTACAAAAAGGTGGCGGTAAAGAACATACGAAAGTAATTAAAATGGTAAAATCCGAGAAATCGAATTCTTACACATTTAAAGAGGAAATGGTATTGAACGATAAAGTGAAAGACTGGTTCGCGAAAAACTAATCCTCAAAAAAACCTTGTAAAAAGCTTCCACTTCAGGGAGCTTTTTTTTTATCTTTAAAACATGGGACTATTTGATTTTTTCTCGAAATCTAAAAAAGAAACACTAGACCAAGGCCTAGAGAAGACAAAACAAACTTTCTTTTCAAAGATTGCGCGTCTCCTCGTGGGTAAATCCCATGTGGATGATGAAGTGTTGGATAACCTGGAGGAGATGTTGATTACATCGGACGTCGGGGTAGAAACCACACTGAAAATCATCGAACGCATTCAAGCGCGCGTCTCCAAAGATAAAGTCATGGGGACAGCGGAATTAAATCAAGTCCTGCGCGAGGAAATCATCTCCCTCCTCGAAGAAAACAATTCCAATCAAAACGGAAACCTTGAAATTGAGAAACCTGCGGACGGTAATCCATACGTGATTATGGTCGTAGGTGTCAATGGCGTAGGGAAAACCACCACCATTGGAAAACTCGCTCACCAATTTAAAGCCTCTGGATTAAAAGTTGTTCTTGGCGCCGCGGATACATTCCGTGCAGCAGCTGTAGAACAATTGATTATTTGGTCCAAACGCGTCGATGTGCCGATCGTTCAGCAAGGAATGGGCGCAGATCCAGCGAGTGTAGCCTTCGACACCTTACAATCAGCTAAATCGCAAGGAGCAGACGTTGTCATCATCGACACAGCCGGAAGACTTCACAACAAAGTGAATTTAATGGCGGAGTTGACGAAAATCAAACGTGTGATGGAAAAAATCATTCCAGGTGCACCTCATGAAATTTTGTTGGTCCTAGATGGTTCTACCGGACAAAACGCTTTTGAGCAAGCGAAGCAATTTGCGCAAGCAACCGACATCAATGCATTGGCGGTAACGAAATTAGATGGTACGGCAAAAGGCGGTGTGATCATTGGAATTTCCGACCAAATGAAAATCCCTGTGAAATACATTGGGATTGGCGAGAAAATGGAAGACCTCCAACTTTTCGACCGAAAATTATTCGTTGAATCCTTGTTCTCCGAATAAATCCACCAACACTTTTTACGAAGTTTATTGATTCATGGACTGCAATCCAACGTAGTCTGCGTACAATCCTTTTAAATCCATCAAGGATTGATGTGTTCCGGACTCTTCTACTTTTCCAGCCTGCAATACTAAAATTTGATCGGCGTTTCGAATTGTTGAAAGACGGTGTGCAATCACAACCGAAGTTCTTCCCTTCATCAACTTATCCAAGGCATCTTGCACCAATCGTTCGGATTCAGAATCCAAAGCAGAAGTCGCTTCATCTAAAATTAAGATCGTAGGATTCTTTAAAATCGCTCGTGCAATCGCAATGCGCTGTTTTTGTCCACCAGACAGTTGAATTCCCCTGTCCCCTACTTCCGTATCTAGTTTATTTGGAAAAGCATCGATGAATTCCCAGGCATTCGCTTGCTTAGCTGCCTCGATGATTTGCTCCTCCGTTGCCGCTGGATTACCAAATAAGATGTTCTCCCGAATGTTTCCAGAGAAAAGGATAACTTCTTGGGGAACGATGGCCATCTGCTCTCTGAGCGCATTTAATTCCAACTCCTTCGCAGGAATTCCATCAAATGTGATTCCACCTTCGCTCAAAGCATAAAATTGCAACAGTAAATTCGAAATCGTCGACTTTCCAGATCCACTTTGTCCAACAAGGGCTAAGGTTTGATTTTGCTTGATGTCGAAGGAAATTCCTTTCAAGACCTCCACGTCGCTTCGTTGCGGATAAGAGAATCGAACATTGTCAAAAGAAATGCTTCCCGTTAATCGATCCTTTCTTGTTCCATGATTCAGTTGAACTTCCGTATCCTGTTGAATGATGTCCATTAAATTTTCTGTCGCACCAATCGCTTTTTGAACACTTGCGTACAAATCCGGCAGGGATCCAACGGATGCACCCATCATGATCGTAAACAAGACAAATTGATAGAATCCTTCTGTATTCAATTCTGGATTCGCTCCTTGCGTCATCAATAATCCTCTCCAGACGATGAACACAATCGCACCGAATAAACAGAAGATGATGAAGGAAACAAAAAGACCGCGCCAAATTCCACTGCGTACATTCAAGTCGCGTGTTTGTTGCGTGGATTTTTTGTAGTTAGAAAAAATGAAAAACTCATTGGTAAATGACTTCACGTTAGCGATGCCCGTCAATGCTTCCTCCACGATGGAATTCGATTCTGCAATGTAGTCTTGTGCTTCTTTGCTCAGTTTACGAATGTACCGACCAAAGATGACTGCAACAATCGCCATCACTGGAACGGTTCCCAACATAATCAAG
>CALQBB020000033.1 GCA_943328715.2 Polynucleobacter meluiroseus
ATCGGATTAATTTCAAACACTGTTCAAACGCGCATCGCTGCGTTTATTCTAATGCTCATATCGAGTATCGGTGGATACATCACCTTCAAAACCGGGCACGAAGCAGAGGAAACCGTTGAACACATCAAAGGAATCAGTGAATACGTTATCGAACAACACGAAGAATTCGCAGAAAAAGCGTTGTGGTTCATTATTTTACTATTCATCGCTTCTCTTGTCGGCTTATACGCTGGGAAAAAGAATCTTCTATCCGAGAAAAAAATCTCTTGGATTATCCTTCTCATTAGCTTTGTAAGCTTTGCTGTATTTGCATGGACCGGTTATTTAGGTGGACAAATTATGCATGCAAATGAAATTTAATTACCTTCTTTCATGATTTCTTCTGATAAACAAACCCGTTACGACAAAGCCTATCTGCGACTTGCCTTGAGTTGGGCACAGCTTTCTCATTGCAGTCGTAAAAAAGTGGGGGCTATCATTGTAAAAGATTCCATCATTATTTCTGACGGGTATAATGGAACACCTGCCGGATTCGATAATTGTTGCGAAAATGAAGAAGGAAATACCCATTGGTACGTATTGCATGCGGAGGCAAATGCCATCCTGAAAGTTGCAAGATCCTCCAATAACTGCAAAGACGCTACGCTTTATTTAACACATTCACCCTGTAAAGACTGTAGTAAACTAGTCCTGCAATCTGGTATCACACGCCTTGTTTACCAAGAAGCGTACAAAGATACTTCAGGTATAGATTTTCTTAAAAACGCAGGCTTAGAAGTGGTACAATTAGAAAACTGTGACGATGTCTGAACAAGTTAAAAGCAACTATATTCTTCCGATTATCTTGTCACTCATACTGGCGAGTGGACTTCTAGGCGGGATTCTACTCAAAGATGTAGACAAAAAATCATCCCGAGACATCCAAAAATTGGAAGATGTTCTAAACTTACTCGATAAAAACTACGTCGATAAAGTGGACAAGGATGCCATATTCGAAGCAACGATATCCGACATGCTTCACAAACTTGATCCGCACAGTAATTACATTTCTGCCAAAGACATGAAGTCCGTAAACGAATCCATCGAAGGTAAATTCGGGGGCGTTGGAATCCGCTTTTTACTCTTGCGCGATACGATTTGTGTGACCAACATTATCGATCAGTCTCCCTCACAACATGCGGGAATGAAAGCAGGAGATAAGATTGTCAGTGTTAATGGAAAGAAAATCTGTGGAAAAGGAATTACAAACGACAAAGTATTAGCTACACTAAAAGGTCAAGCAGGAACAAGCCTAAGCGTAACTTTTGTTCGTGGTAAACGGAAAATAACTGCGAACCTAGTGCGTGGAATCATTCCCATTTCTTCCATTCCCTGTGCATACATGCTCGATAAGCAAACTGGATATATCTTGATTAGTGAATTTTCACAAGTCACTTCAGAAGAGTTTTACTTAGAAAGTTCGAAATTATTGCAGCAAGGAATGACAAAAATGGTCTTGGATTTACGTAACAATCCCGGTGGCGTGATGGCTTCAGCAATTGATATTGCCGATGCTTTCTTAGCTAAAAACAACATGATTCTAAAGTCAAAAGGGAAAAATGAAGGGGAACGCACGTATTATTCTACATCAGGCGGACACCTTGAAAAAACGAAAGTAGTGGTCCTAATCAATGCACATTCTGCTTCAGCAAGTGAAATCTTAGCCGGTGCTATTCAAGACAACGACAGAGGCATTATTGTTGGAAGACGTTCTTATGGAAAAGGATTGATTCAAAAGGACGAAGTGCTGAGAGATGGGAGTAACCTTCGTTTAACCATTGCGCGTTATTATACGCCTTCCGGACGCTGCATTCAGCGCTCGTATAAAGGTGGCTACGATAATTACATGAGAGACGAAGAACGCATCACGCGAAATGAATACTTCAAACCAGATAGTTCCATATTTGTCGATTCATTGAAATTCAAAACAAAACACGGACGAACAGTCTATGGTGGCGGAGGAATTATGCCAGACGTTTTTGTACCAGGCGATACTTCGGGAAGTTCATTTTACTTAACAGAACTACAATGGAGTGGCGCAGCGAGAGCATTTGCCTTCGATTTTATGCAAACAAATCGAGGAAAATGGTCAACAGCCAAAGACTTCGTTAAAGATTTCGAAGTAAGTGAGGAATTGTTGAAGCGCTTTGTTGCTTTTGCCCAAAAGGATTTTCACGTTCAAAAAGACCCACTTGGCTTAGCGGTGAGCAAAGAATTGATTAAACACATGCTGAAAGCCGAGATTGCGAGCCAAAACTGGACAGAAGAAGGATATTACCGAGTACTCAATCCCTTTGATAAAGAATTGATAAAGGCTATTTCCTGTTTTAAATAAACCGTTTATTTTTTTCGCTCAGAAAAAAACAAAACAGCAAAAACAGCAACCATTCCAAGAACGGTTAAAACAGCAACCCAAAAAGAACTCCCAATAGCTAAAGGTAAAAGTATACTCATGGCATTTTTTATGAAAATTAGTCGTTAAACACATACGACTCCTTCGAAATGAACATTCACGCGAAGACAATTATCAAAGAAGCCCTATCAATGATAATAGCTTGATTTTTACGAACATGAATTATTTTTGGTAAAAGGGAAAGTGGAACAATGTATTAAAACAATTTTTCTTCCCAATTTGCTGCTTGACTTTCCGTTAATAACGCTAAATCTATTAATTCAGTAATGACTTTGGAAAAATCTTGCGTGTCTAATGCTTTTCCATAATTCCACTCCGTTTGGTCCAACCATTTCTGAACCTCCTCTTGAGGCAATGCATACCTCCAAGCAAATTGTTCGGCAGAGTTTACCTCGTTCTTGAGTCGATAGGCTTCTTTTTGAACAATGGAAAGCATTTCGCGCAACAGAACTTCATCGGAATGAACCAATTCACTTCTTACTGCAACCACGAAACATGGCCATGGGGTTAGAACCTCATCCAGTAAAAGACATTTACCCTGCTCTACAAAAGGTGACGTGGTGAATTTTTCCCAAAGAAATCCTTGAGCCTCACCATTGTTTAAGGCCCAAATTCCGCCATAAACATCTCCCACAACGTTAAACTTTAATTCATTCAAGTTCCATTTTTCCTGCTGTGCCTTCACAAAAGCCATAAGGTGGGACCCTGAACCTTCTCGTGAAATGGCGAAGGTTTTCCCGTCTAGATCACTAACTTCCGTTATGGATTGATCCACCGGAACGTGTAGTCCCCAACACAATGGACTTGCGACATAAACGTTCAGTATTTTTGCGTCAAGTCCTTGTAAAATTGCGCGCGTAATTCCTTCTGTCAAGAGAACGGCAATATCTATGGATCCTGCTTGGAGTCCTTTAATCATTTGCCCAGTTCCACCCGTCATATCAGACCAATGTAATTCAAGACCTAAAGATTGAAACGCTCCATCCTCAATGGCATTTCGCCATGGAAGATTAAAATGTTCAGGCACTCCTCCTATTTTAAATCGCTTCATCATTCGTTTTGATTAAAAAATTGCCTGTCGTACAAGCGTTTATAATATCCGTTTTCCAGTTGTAGCAACTCCTGATGGTTTCCGATTTCAACCAGTTCACCTTTTTCCATCACCACTATTCGATCCGCTTTTTGAATCGTTGAAAGGCGGTGTGCAATGACAATCGATGTCCTTCCGGAGGTGATTTTCTCCGTTGCTCGTTGAATTAATTGTTCACTTTCACTATCCACATTCGACGTTGCTTCATCCAAAATTAAAATTTGAGGAGCATAAATGTATGCGCGAATAAATGCGATTAACTGGCGTTGTCCGACTGATAGCATCCCCCCTCTTTCGCCAATTTCATGCTGATAATTCCCCGGTAATTTCATGATAAAATCATGCGCGCCAACAGCTTTTGCTGCAGATTCCACATCCGCTTGAGTAAACTGAGCATCACCTAAAGTAATATTCGAAAAAATGGTTCCTGAGAAAAGGAAAACATCCTGCAATACAATGGCAATGTTTTTCCTCAACTCTGTCAATTTTATCTCTTGAATGGGAACACTTCCAATGCTGATGGTTCCCGAATCGTGTTCATAAAACCGACCGAGTAAATTTACAATAGAGGTTTTACCTGCGCCTGTTGCACCAACAAAAGCAACGGTTTCCCCATGATGAATCGTAAGATGCACATTTTTCAATACTGGACTTCCTTCCACGTAGGAAAAACAGACGTTGTCAAAACAAACAGGCTGTGCAAAATCCACATTGGTTAAGGTGCCGCTCTCTTGTAAATCCGCGTGTTCATCAAGCACATCAAATACACGTTCTGCGCGAACGGTCCCGCGCTGAAGGATGTTAAATTTATCCGCAAGCTGTCGAATGGGACGGTATAGTTGATTAATCCATAAAGTAAACGCAAAGACCTCTCCGTACATGGAACGAATTTCATCGGATGTTTTTCCGGATACGTGAAGCGCTCCCCAAACCAATAAAAAAGCGACAGACAAAGAACTCAATATTTCAACAACCGGGAAAAAAATGGAGTTTGCCCATACAGCTTGAATGTGTGCTTGTTTATGGCCCTCATTAATCTTTTCAAAGCGCTTATACTCTTCCCTTTCTCTGTTGAACAATTGAACCACGCTCATGCCGCTTAATCGTTCTTGTACAAATGTGTTCAATTTGGTAACCGCCAGGCGTTCTTTCTGAAAAGAGTCCTTCATGGACTTTGCGAAAATTCGTGTTGCCAACAATAAAAAGGGGATTGGAACGAGCGTCATCCATGCTAATTCCCAATTATTCATGAACATGAGCACTAGAATAAAAATCAAGGAAAAGCAATCAGAAATAATCTCCATAATTCCAGAGGAGAAAACTTCTGTAATTGCCTCCATATCTGAAACAACACGCGTCACCATGGCACCAACTGGATTTTTATCAAAATAGGACATGCGCAAACGGAGGAAATGCTCAATGATTTTCTTTCTCAAATCGCGGATGACTGATTGGGCTAACAAGTTGGAGAAATAAGAAGAAATGAGTTGAAGAAATCCTTCTAACACCATAACACATAACAGGAGCAGCGACCACCATAGTAACATGGATGGATTTTGTGTTTGGACAATGTATTTATCCACCATTCGTCCGATTAACAAGGGTCTCAATGGACCTGGAATAGAAAGCAAAAGAACAGAAATCAACGAAAGCAGTAAGTACTTGCGATATGGTTTCGCAAAAAACAATAAGCGTTTAAATAGCTTTTTTTTCTGTGGTTGATTTGAATTCATACTAGGTTCACAAAATTAACGCAATTCGCCAATAAATGCCTTGTATTCCGCCGTGCATGTAACGGTTCAAGCTAGGATTTTGTAGAAACTTTTATTTTAGCTACCTTTGCGTTCAATTTTCGAAAGACGTGGGAGTAAAAATATTTGCCGGTAGATCATCAGAAGCCCTTGCTACTAAAGTAGCGGAAAGTTTTGGCGTTAAGCTTGGGGACGTTAAAGTAAGTGTATTCAGTGATGGAGAATTTCAACCATCATTTGAAGAAACGGTACGTGGACAAGATGTTTTTATTATTCAGTCTACGATGCCTCCGTCTGAAAATCTATTCGAATTACTGTTGTTGGTCGATGCTGCGCGCCGTGCGTCTGCTCGAAAAATCATTACGGTAATTCCTTATTTTGGATTTGCACGTCAGGACAGAAAAGACAAGCCTCGTGTGGCGATTGGAGCGAAACTAGTTGCTAACATGTTAATGGCTGCTGGTGTTGACCGTGTCATGACCATGGATTTACACGCTGATCAAATTCAAGGATTTTTTGAAGTTCCCGTTGATCATTTGTATGCTTCTACGTTGTTTTTATCAGAAATCGAAAAGCTTGATACTTCGAATCTAGTCGTTGCAGCACCAGATGCTGGTGGAGCAAAACGCGCCAATTCTTACGCAAAGAATTTAAATTGTGGTTTAGCATTGTGTCACAAGCACCGCAAAAAACCAAATGAAATTGCTGAAATGACTGTCATCGGAGACGTTGATGGAAAAGATGTAATTATCATTGATGACATGTGTGATACTGCAGGTACATTAACAACTGCAGCAGACCTTTTAATTGAAAAAGGAGCAAAAAGTGTTCGCGCTTTCTGTACGCACGCTGTTTTGAGTGGCCCAGCTTATGAACGCATCGAAAATTCTCAATTAACCGAACTAATTGTTACCGACACGATTCCAATGTCTAAACACAGCGACAAAATACGTGTGATCACGGTATCGGAATTGTTTGGAGACGTCATCAAACGTCTTGTAAACAACGAGTCAATTAGTTCTCATTTTGTAATCTCTTAATTAATATATACATGAAAACAGCACATTTGAGCGGTTCGCTTAGAACGAACGTAGGGAAAAAGGATGCTGCCAGCCTAAGAAATGCTGGTCTAGTTCCTTGTGTGCTTTACGGCCAAGGTGAGCAAACTCACTTCTCAGTAAAGCGAACTGAAATGGACAAAATTGTTTATTCACCAGAAGTTTACCAAGTTGCCTTGGATATCGACGGGAAAAAAGCAATGGGAATCATCCGTGAATTGCAACAGCACCCAACGAAAGACACTATTCAGCACGTTGACTTTTTGGAATTAAGCGACACGAAAACTGTTCGTGTTAAACTTCCAGTTAGATTAACAGGTTCTTCTCGTGGTGTATTGGCCGGTGGTAAATTAATGACCGTATTCCGTTCATTGCAATGCGTTGGATTAGCAAAAGACCTTCCAGATGCAATTACTTTAGATATTTCTAAATTGCGTATTGGTCAATCTATCCGTGTAAACAGCATTGAAATACCTGGTGTTACTTTATTAGACCCTGCAAATGCAGTTGTTGTATCCGTTAAAATGGCTCGTGGAGCTGTTAAAGGTGCAGATGCTGACGACGAGGAAGAAGAAGAAGCAACAGAAGCATAAAATCATTGGTGATGTTCATTCATCCCAAGACTTTCTAAACCGCCCTTGTGGCGGTTTTTTTTTGCCCTTTTCACAAGATAATCTGTGACATCGTTTTCGAATTGATAATTGTTCCTTAATTTCGTTCCATCCATATGGCTACTAAATCAATTGTTATTATTCCTACCTACAACGAACTCGACAATGTCGGTCCGATGGTTCGCGCAATAATGGCTCTTGAGAGAAGTTTTGAGATTCTATTCATTGATGATCAATCACCAGATGGGACAGCTCAAAAAATAGAAAAATTACAATCCTCCTTCCCCAATCGTATACACTTAGAAAAACGAAGTGGAAAGCTTGGACTTGGCACAGCGTACATTCACGGATTCAAGTGGGCACTTAAACACAGTTACGACTATGTTTTTGAGATGGACTGTGATTTTTCACACAATCCAACTGATTTAATTCGTCTATTAGAAAGTTGTGAATCAGGCGTTGATG
>CALQBB020000034.1 GCA_943328715.2 Polynucleobacter meluiroseus
ACCAGACATAAAAGTGGAAAGTCCAGATTTGAGTCGCTTAACTGCTGTGTTACTGACGAGCAACTGTATCTTTAATTATGCTACAGATTATGTATTGGCACATCCGACGGTTGCTACTGCAACTGACTTTAAATTGTCAGATGAAGAATACCTAGATTTTCAAAAATATGTCTTAGCTCAGGAATTCAAATACACGACAGCTTCCGAAGAATCATTGAAAAAAATGAAGGAAACGGCTGAAAAGGAAGGGTATTTCGAAGAAATTAAAGCAGATTACGAGGACATGATATCGAAGGTAACTCCATCAAAAGAAAGAGACCTTCAGAAATTCAAGGCAGAAATTTCGGAAATGTTGGAAAATGAAATTATTTCTAGGTATTTCTTTCAGAAAGGAAGAACAGTTGCATCGCTCAAAAATGACATCGTAGTTCAGCGTGCGGTGCAAGTTTTGACAAATTCAACAGAGTACAACACTATTTTGAAAAAATAAGCGTTAGACTCTTATGTTGAAACGCTATTTCGGACCTCAAATTCATCACAGGGTACATTTTTTTGTGCTTTCCTTGTTTATTATAGGAGTCGTTTGCAGCAAATTTTTAATGTCCATGGGACTTCTCTTGGGCGTTTTGAATCTCTTGCTGGAAGGAAATTTCAACTCCTATTATCAACGACTTCGAGAGAACCCACAGGTTCTGTTCATTCTTGTTTTCTATGGATTTCATCTTTTAGGGTTATTTTGGACGAGTAACCTTGACTATGGCTTAGACGATATCCGTAAGAAAACATCTTTATTGTTGATTCCGATCATCGTTGGCGCACATTCCATTCCGAGTCCGAAACGATGGACCAAACTCATTCACTTCTTTATTTTGACTTTGGTGATTACCGCCAGCATCAATTTAATTGCCTATCACTTTTTTGCCGAAAAATTGAACTTAATCGACATTCGAGACATGTCCTTATTTGGTTCCCACATCCGCTATGGAATCCTCATGGGAATCGGACTAGCCTTTTGCTTGGAACGATTGTATCAAGGCGCAAAATATCGAAGTGGATTCATTGCAAGTGCGCTTTTCTTTTTGCTGTACACCTTTTACAGTCAAGTGTTATCAGGAGTCATTGCCGTAGTCATTGTACTTGGTGGACTCCTCTTTTTTGTTCTTTGGCAACGAAGACAATTCATTTTCCTCATCAGCAGCGTCCTTGTTTTAATTCTTGGATCGACGGCTTTGATTTATTATTTGTCCCAGCCAGTGAATTACCCAATTCCATGTGTGGAACAATACGACGAAATGGAGTCTGCTTGGAACCTGCGTTCTACTTTGAATTACGATAGCTTGGACAAACGCAAACAACCCGTTGCTTCTACCTTAGAACGGTATTTATCCTCCAAAGGACTTTGCGCTAATACAAAGGGAGTACAAACATTGACAAATAAGGATATCCAATTCATCGAAACAGGATTTGCAGATGTTCATGAAACATACGGTGGAATTCAAGCGCGCTTATTAGACATTCGTTACCAGCTTCATCACGCTTCGAATCCATCGGGACATTCCATTTTGGAACGGATAGAATATTGGAAAAACGCATGGGCCATCATTGAAAACCATTGGATGTTAGGTGTTGGAACGGGAGATGTCGAAGATGCAATGCAGGAAATGTACAATAAACGTCAGTCACCACTGACTCCCGAACGACGTCTGCGCGCGCACAATTCTTATTTAACGTATTACCTAACCTTTGGGATTTTAGGCTTTTTGTTTTTCCTGTATTTTCAATTGAAGTTCATCATCCAACAATGGAAATGGCAGCAACGGGTTGGATTTCTCTTTGGCTTGATTGCCTTGGTCACTTTTCTCTTTGAAGATACGCTCGAGTCCCAGATGGGCATAACCATGTTTGCGTTTTTCTACGCGGTATTTTCAAGGAAAATCACAAGTAAGTAGATACGTCCTTGATTTTTATTAACTTCGCTTTGCGATGTCAATAGAAGTAAAAAACCTGTTTAAATATTACGGAGAACAAGCCGCAGTGCGGGATGTAAGTTTCTCTGTAAACAAAGGTGAGATTGTAGCTTTTTTAGGTCCAAATGGAGCTGGAAAATCTACCACCATGAAAATCATGACAGGATACATTCCTGCAAGTTCCGGTGAAGTATACATTGGTGGAATCAAAGTCGATGTAGATGAACTGAAAACCCGACAAATGACTGGGTATTTACCGGAGAACAATCCACTTTATGTGGACATGTACGTCCGTGAATACCTCGAATTTGTTGGACGCATTTACAAGGTGAAAAACTTGAAAGCGCGCGTAGCAGAAATGGTACATGCGGTCGGACTTGATGTCGAGCAAAACAAAAAAATCGGTGCTTTATCCAAAGGATACCGTCAACGTGTTGGATTGGCACAAGCCATCATTCACGATCCAGAAGTCCTCATTCTCGATGAACCAACTACAGGATTAGACCCCAATCAGTTGGTGGAAATCCGTGAGTTGATTCGTCAAATCGGAAAACAAAAAACGGTATTGCTTTCGACGCATATCATGCAGGAAGTGGAAGCGATTTGTGACCGTGTGATCATCTTATCAAAAGGTCAAATCGTGGCCGATGATAAAGCGAAAACATTGCAGCAGGAATTAGAACATCAAACGGTTTATGTGGAGTTTGACTCAGCTGTAACGAAAGCACAGTTGTCGAAAATTCCGAATGTCAGTAAGGTAGAAGCGTTAGAAAAAGGTTGGTTGATCGAATCAATCGCACCAGAGGATTTAAGAAAGTCCGTTGCTCAACATGCACAAACGCAAAACTGGTTAATCTTAACCTTGAACATTGAGCAGAAATCCCTAGAAGAAGTATTTAAAGAATTAACAAAATAAGATGCCAACGAATTTTATCGAAGAATTACAGTGGAGGGGGATGATACACGATATCATGCCGGGAACAGAAGAAGCGTTATTGAAGAAAAGTTCGTCCGGATATATTGGATTTGATCCAACAGCCGATTCTTTACACATTGGAAGCTTGGTTCAAATCATGACCTTGGTCCATTTTCAAAAAGCTGGACACAAACCTTTCGCGTTGGTAGGTGGTGCAACTGGAATGGTTGGAGATCCATCTGGAAAGTCGCAAGAAAGAAATTTATTGGATGATGCGACATTGCAACACAATGTAGCGTGTGTGAAAGCACAATTGGAGAAATTCTTGTCCTTTGAAGGTGAAAATGGAGCGGAGATGGTCAACAACATCGATTGGTTTCGAAACATGAGCTTTTTGGAGTTTATCCGCGATGTGGGGAAACACATTTCTGTAAATTACATGTTGGCAAAGGATTCGGTAAAATCCCGATTGGAAACAGGAATGTCTTTCACCGAATTTTCGTACCAATTGGTTCAAGGATTCGATTTCTACTACCTGAATCAACACAAAGGATGCATCGTTCAACTTGGTGGTTCTGATCAATGGGGAAATATTGTAACGGGAACAGAATTAATTCGCCGCAAAGGTGGAGGCGAGGCATATGCCGTGACCACACCACTGATTAAAAAAGCGGACGGAACGAAATTCGGAAAAACGGAAGGTGGAAACGTTTGGTTAGATCCAGCAAAAACATCACCTTACCAATTCTACCAATATTGGTTAAATGCAGCTGATGAAGATGCCGCTAATTTCATTCGCATTTTCACGCTCAAAACGAGAGAAGAAATCGAAGCGTTGGAAAAAGAACATGCTGAAGCACCGCATTTACGTGCGCTTCAAAAAGCCCTAGCAGAAGACATCACAGTGCGTGTTCACAGTGCGGAAGCATTGCAGACTGCCATCAGTGCGAGCAATATTCTGTTTGGAAAATCGACATCAGATGATTTAAAAGCATTGTCTGAACAAGACTTCTTCAGTATTTTCGACGGTGTTCCACAAGCGACCATTTCACGTGCGGAATTTGGTGACGGAATCAGTATTATCGACGCGATGGCGGCAAAAACGGGATTCTTATCTTCGAATGGAGATGCGCGACGTGAGCTAAAAGCAAATGCGATTTCGGTGAATAAGGAAAAGGTTGACGAACAGTTTATTGTTGGTACAGCTCAACTGATTAATAACAAATATGTCTTACTAGGAAAAGGAAAAAAGAACAATTACATTTTAGTTCTCGCCGATTAATCCTGAAAACATAGTACATAAAAAAAGAGAAGGTTAATCCTTCTCTTTTTTTGTTTAGGGTAATTTGATCGATTTTACAAAATCAACATGGCATCGCCATAAGAGTAAAAACGGTATTTTTCTTTGATTGCTTCTTGGTATGCTTTCATCATTAAATCATGTCCAGCGAAAGCAGAAATCATCATTAACAAGGTTGAAAGCGGTGTATGGAAGTTTGTAATTAAACTATCAGCAATACTAAAATCATATGGAGGGAAAATGAACTTGTTTGTCCATCCGTCGAATGGTTTTAAGTATCCTTCAGTAGAAACCGATGACTCAATAGAGCGCATGGCAGTGGTTCCAATAGCACACACGCGCTTTTTCGTGCGTTTTGCATTGTTCACCATATCAGATGCTTCTTGAGAAATAATGACTTGCTCAGAATCCATCTTATGTTTCGTTAAGTCTTCTACTTCAACAGAACGGAAAGTACCTAATCCAACATGAAGAGTCACCTCTGCAAAATCGATTCCTTTTAACTCCAGTCTTTTTAATAATTGACGAGAAAAGTGGAGTCCAGCAGTTGGTGCTGCAACAGCTCCTTCTACTTTCGCGAAAATCGTTTGGTAACGTTCTTCATCCTCTGGCTCTACTTCTCGTTTGATGTATTTTGGAAGTGGCGTCTCTCCTAATTCAGTGATTTTCGCTTTAAAGTCTTCATATGGACCATCGAACAAAAATCGTAGGGTGCGTCCACGTGATGTCGTATTATCAATGACCTCTGCAACCAATGAATCGTCTTCTCCGAAGTACAATTTATTTCCAATTCGGATTTTACGTGCAGGATCAACAAGTACATCCCACAGTAAACTTTCACGATTTAACTCACGCAACAAGAATACTTCAATTTTAGCGCCTGTTTTTTCTTTATTTCCGTACATTCTAGCTGGGAAAACGCGCGTGTTGTTCATAATCATCACATCGCCTTCTGAAAAATAATCAATCACATCTTTAAATAATTTGTGTTCGATTTCTCCAGTTTCACGGTGAATAACCATCAGACGTGATTCATCGCGGTTTTCACTTGGATAATTTGCGACTAACTCTTCTGGAAGATCGAAGTCGAACTCCGATAATTTCATTTTGCTCATAAGCTCACTATTTACCTACTTCTTCAATGTAGGGGGCAAAGGTACGACATCGAGACCCCGTTTGTCAAGTAATTCATCAACTAAATTCATTTCGATTGATTTTATTGACTAAAATCAGCTTTTTTGAGAAGTAATCTCATGAATTGAATGCTGAACAACATCGAAATTTGTAAAAAAGGAAAAGATGTTTGATAAATTAGTTAAGGAAATGGAATTCAACCGCTTTGGGTGGATTGCCATTATTTTGTTAGTCGTAGGTTGCCTCGGTGGACTAACAGTAGGAATGGGTGCTTTGCAAAGTACGTTTGCATTAATTGTCATTTTAATTCCGACGATGTTAACCTTAAGTTTTTTACTTTCCGTAGCGCCGATGAAATGGATTGCCACGTCAACTATCGTTACAGTGGGTATTGATTTACTGTTCTTTGGCTATTATCTTGCTGCTTAAAACTGAAAGTAAACAAAGGGCTTGAAGGTATCGGAGATCGCTTGATACATCAAGAAAACACTAAGGGCAATGCAAATTGCCTGAAAAACGAAGGGTATGCGTGCAAATAGTTGAGTTCCCTTATCTTTCCAAGATTGAGGAAGCCAATGAAGGACGAATCCTGTTAGGATTAGCCAGAATACGGCTTGATACGTTTCGAGCACTTTCACAAATAGATCCCACGTGAAATCAAAATGTACCCAGATATGACTCAACATCTTCATGGGTTCACCGGCTTCGTCTAAACGGAACCAAATCCGTGTAAACGTGATGAAGTTAAACGTCAGAAAAATGCGCCATGCTCGTATTCCCCAAGCTGTACTGTTCTCATATGGACTAATTTTCTTCCAGTACTGAAAGAAGATCAGCGCAAGTCCGTTCATGCTTCCCCAAATAACAAAGTTCTCACTCGCACCGTGCCAGAGTCCACCAACGACCATCGTAATCAATAAGTTCAAATCTCGGTTAAGGTAATTTTTAACTTTCGGTAATAGATGCCAGCACAAGAAATACAGGATCATGAGTCCGAGGTAGACATAAATCAATTCGTACCATTGTGTGATAAAAATCAAAAACACAAAAATGATGGTCGATGCAATGTACGTTCCGAGTCCGCCCGAGCGATTACCTCCTAGCGGAATGTATAAGTAATCACGTAACCAAGAACCAAGTGATTTATGCCATCTACGCCAGAAATCGGCAACAGAAACGGCTTTGTAAGGTGAATTAAAGTTCTCTAACAACGTGAATCCCATCAAGCGTGAAATTCCAATGGCAATATCTGTGTAACCAGAAAAATCACCATAAATCTGAAGCGAATAGGCCCACATCGCTAACACACTCACAAAACCGGGATATGCCTCTGGAGAATCGGCAATTTTGTCAATGAAATGAACGGCAATGTAATCGGCTAAAACGATTTTTTTGAATAATCCCTTCGTTATCTGCACCAAGGACCAACTGAAATCTTGTTTGTTTAAGGTAAAGGGTTGATTAATTTGTGGGATAAAATCACGCGCCCGAACGATTGGTCCAGCGACCAAATGGGGAAAATAGGTAACGTAAAACGTAAAATCGAAAAAACTGCTGACTTTGATTTCTTTGCGGTAAATATCAACCACATAACTAATGTTATGAAAGGTGAAAAAGGAAACTCCAACGGGAATCAATATTTTGTCTACGAAGGTTCCGTCCCCAAAAAATCCATTCCCCCACAATGCGAATTGATTGACAATTTCATACTTCGTTTGAAATAACTGGTTGAAGGAATCCGTAAAGAAATAGGCGTACTTAAAATAACCAAGCAAGAGTAAATTGAAGAGGACAGAACCGGCAATCAGCCATTTTTTCGACCGTTCTTTGTCCGTTTTTCCCACGAGAGAACCAAATAAATAATTGACAACGAGGGTCAAACCTAAAAGCAGTACAAATAAGCCTGAGGTCTTAAAATAAAAGAATAGACTGATAACGGTCAAGAAAATACTTCTCACCAAAAAATGTTTGTGAATCGCTGAAAAAACAACCATCACCAAAATGAAAAACAACCAAAAGTCTAGCTGTGTAAAGATGAGTGGTTCCTCAACGTTGAATGAAAAAAGA
>CALQBB020000035.1 GCA_943328715.2 Polynucleobacter meluiroseus
AATAATCCGATAATGCCGTTCACAATGACTTTCTCATCAATGATGTTTGCTATGGAGCGTTCAAATCCGATGTGTGTATTTTCGATGGCAACTTTTACTGCTTCTTCGTTCAATAAATCACGGAGTTCGGTTCCTGGATTCACAAAACTTGACCCAGGTAATTGCATTCCCATGATTTCCATCAACATTTGATTGCTATTCGCAGTCCCGTAAAAAGTACATGTTCCAGGGGAATGGTAGGAATCCGATTCTCCTTTTAATAGTTCTTCACGTCCAATTTTTCCTTCTGCAAACAATTGGCGAATGCGTCCTTTTTCTTCGTTACTGATACCAGTTGGCATCGGTCCACCAGGAAGGAACACCGTTGGTAAGTGTCCGAATCGCAATGCTCCAATCATCTGACCGGGAACGATTTTATCACAAATCCCTAAGCATAGCGTTGCGTCAAACATGTTGTGCGACAATCCAATAGCTGTTGACATCGCAATCACATCTCTGGAATACAGGGAAAGTTCCATTCCTGGTTGTCCTTGAGTGACTCCATCACACATCGCAGGAACGGCTCCGGCAACTTGTGCAATTCCGTTGTGCTTATTAGCGTAGATGCGGATATTTTTCGGGTAATCTTCATACACTTTGTGCGCGGAAAGCATATCGTTGTATGCGGTGATAATTCCTAAATTCGGCAAGCGATTTTGAGCCAACTCTGTTTTATCGTGTGTGTCACATGCCGCGAAAGCGTGCGCAAGATTTCCGCAACTCATTGCTTGACGAGTGACACCTTCCTGATGCGCACTTTTCATTTGTGTCAAATAAGTAGCTCTGCTTTCTTGGCTTCTCTCAATAATTCGTTGGGTAATCTCTAAAACTTTTGCATTCATATCTTATGAATTTTCAGTGTAATAAATTCCTTCTAAAAATGGAATGAAATGATGTATGGGGTATTTTTTCTCGGTACTTTCGGATAGTACGTCCAATTTACGTGCACCTGTGATCATTAAAAAGTTGTGCTTCCCTTTCTTCAAGATTGGACCACAGAATGTGATGCGTTGTGTCGGTTCATTTGGAGCGTTTGTATTTGCTAACAAATGCGCTGAAAATGTGGCTTCATCCGATGAGAGATCATTTGGGAATAAAGATGCTGTATGTCCATCATCACCCATTCCGAGCACGATGATGTCTGGATTTTCAAACACACGATTTTCTTCCGTAGCCAAGGTTAAATTCTCCGAGTAATCGGAAGCATTGATGACCATAGGATGAAAGTGAGCAGATGCAGCTTTGTTTTGCATCAAGCTTTCACGAATGAGTGTTTCGTTGGAATATGGACTGTCTTGTGGGACAAAGCGTTCATCTACGAGTCCGACATGTACGTTAGACCAATCCAAGTCTATTTCACCCAGTTTTTGGTATAAATTCTTTGGAGTACTTCCGCCTGAAAGCAATATCGTTGCTGTTCCTTTTGTCGCAATCTCGGATCGTAGGATTGTTGCAATCTGATCCGCTAATGCTACTTCAAGCAGTGCTTTCGATTCGAATGAAATTAATCTCTCCATGACTTTGTTATCCATGATTCGTTCTCATCTAAAATCAAATCTCCAGGACCCCATGTTCCAGCTTCGTAAAGAACATTGGACATGTTGCTTGATTTCCATGAATTAGTGATTGATTCAATGTAAGTCCATGCTGCTTGTAATTCATCTTGACGCATGAAAAGTGTTTGATTCCCACGAATAACGTCGATGATTAATCGTTCGTATGCATCTGGGAAACGTTCCTTAAATGAGTCGATGTAGTCAAGTTTCAACGCGATGGGCTTGTAACGGTATCCACCAGGACCAGGAATCTTCGTCATTTGAATGAGTTCAATGCGCTCTTCTGGTTGTAAGCGAATGATCAGTTTGTTGTTGTTTAATTTCTCTTTGGATGGAAAGATGTTGTGTCGAACCTCTTTGAAGTTGATAACGATTTCCGAATAACGTTTAATCATTCGTTTTCCTGTTCTCAAATAGAAGGGAACGTTTTTCCATCTCCAGTTGTCAACATAGGCTTTCATGGCAACAAAGGTCTCCGTTTTGGATTCGTATTTTTCGATGTCCTCCAAATAGGAACTCACTTGGTTTCCATTAATTTTTCCACGCGTATATTGCCCCTTAACAGTATCCGTTTGAACAGTTTTTTTCGTTAGTGGACGCAAGGCACGAAGGACTTTTAATTTTTCATTGCGTACTTCATCCGCTTCCAAAGAAACCGGAGGCTCCATGGCTACCAAACAAAGCAATTGCAACAAATGGTTTTGAACCATGTCCAGCAATGCTCCTGAATTATCGTAATAGGAAGCACGCTTTTCAACCCCTAGGCTTTCCGCAACGGTAATTTGAATGCTGTCAATGTTTTCCGCATTCCATGCACGTTCAAACAAATTGTTTGCAAATCGCAAGACCATTAGGTTTTGAACAGTTTCTTTCCCTAAATAATGGTCAATTCGATAAATTTGATGCTCATCAAAGGCTAATGTGATTTCATTGTTGATCGCAATGGATGATTCCAAACTGTATCCCAAGGGTTTTTCAATAACAACTTTACTCGTTTCGCTCACAAGGCCACACGCTTTTAACGTTCGTGCGATGGGACCAAATGCGGAGGATGGAGTGGAGAAGTAGTAAATATTTTGAAAAGTAGGGAATTGCTTGATGAAAGAAGATAATTCCGAATAATCTTCTACCGTGGAGTCGGCAACCTTAATTAATTTGATTTTTTTGATGAATTTTTCGATTTCATCTTTGTGATATCTGTGGTGATCACTGCTCTCTAAGAAGGGAATTAGCTTGTCAAAAAAATCTTTTTCATCTGGATTTTTACGTGTAATTCCAACAATATTGTAGTCAATATTTATTTGTCCATCAAGGTCTCGGTGGAATAATGCAGGATATATTTTGCGGATAGCTAAATCGCCATCTCCGCCAAAGACCACAATATTAAACGATTGGAAACGTTCTGTACTATAATTAGGTTTTTTATTGTTTGCATTCATTTTAAAACAATATTAGTTTGTGTCAAAAATACACTAAGTAAATGATAAGCGCAATAATTTTACCTAAATTTAGCAACTATTTAATGTTTATAACGTCTTTCAGCCAATGATGATTAAAACGATTCTTTTATCCGCAGCCCTGATGTTCACAGTAACAGATAATTGGGCGCAAACGTTTGTATTTGGACAACTAACTGGATCTCCAAATATGATTACAACAGGTTGGAATCTAACGGGTAATGCACATATTGGAGACACTCCAGGAGATGTGGATGCATTCAACAATGAATTGCTTCTTACGAACAATAGCACTACACAATCCGGTGGTGTTTTTTACAACACGCCGATTAATCTTAATGCATGTCAAACTTGGACCGTGGAATTTGAATACCGAATTGCTGGTGGGAATGCAGCGGATGGTTTGGCTTTTTGCTTCATTGATGTTCCTCCTGCAGGATTCGTTCTTGGAGGTGGAATTGGGATTCCAGGAACAGCTAATGGACTAAAAGTTGTGATTGACACCTATGACAACTGTAGTCAAGGTGGGACAAATCCTGAAATTCAAATTTTCAATGGGATTGGATACAACGAATGTTTGCCAGCAACACCAAAAATTCAAAATTCCGGTGGGTCTTTAAACTATTTGCGTAACACAAACTATCAACCAGTAAAAATCATCTACAATAATGGATTGGTGACTGTCTTGGTGAACAACGTTCAACTTTTACAAGCTAATTCGCCAGTTAATTTTACTGGATATGTTGGATTTACAGCAAGTACTGGAGCTTTGTACGATTTACATTCGATACGAAACGTCACTATTTACACCAATCAAGCTGTGTCTAACGCTGGAATGGATGCAACGACTTGTTCATCCACAGGGGTGACAATCGGGTCAACACCAAATCCATTGAACGTATATTCTTGGTCTCCTTCCATCGGTCTTTCTTCCACAACTGCGGCTAATCCAGTCGTGACTTTGCCAAATACAACTGGCGCTCCAATCACACAAACATATACGGTAACTACTTCTCTGGCATCCAATCCGGGTCTTTGTCCAACAACGGATCAAATCAATGTGACCATTTATCCTCAATTTAGTCAAACCGTTACGCAAACGCTTTGTAATGGTGGTCCATATGTGTTTAATGGACAATCACTTACTCAGTCTGGAACGTATTATGACACCTTGAATACCATACATAGTTGTGATTCGATTATTACGCTTAATTTGACCATTGGAACAGCGCAAGCCAATGCTGGTCAAGATCTTTCCATTTGTTCGGATGAAGTCGGAAATCTTGGGGTCATTCCAACTTCGGGATATAATTATTCTTGGTCTCCAGCCCTTAACTTGTCGAATAGTAATACCGCGAATCCTACTGTATCTGCTGTAAATACAACGGGTGTCCCGATAGTTCAAACGTATACCCTGACCTCGAGTTCTGCCTCAAATCCAAATTTTTGTCAAGCCACGGATCAAGTCCAAGTAACGATCTATCCAAAGTTTACTACCAATATTACGGATACCTTGTGTGACGGTGGACCTTACAGTTTCAATGGACAATCGATCACCCAAACAGGAATATATGTGGATACCTTATCAAGTATCTACAGCTGCGACTCCATTGTAAACTTGAACATTGTTATTTCTACTGAACCAACCTTCACACTTTCCGATTCTACCATTTGTATCGGAAATTCCTTGACTTTAGCTCCGCAGGGAGTGGGTGGAACGTATACTTATACGTGGACGCCTCAAATGGCAGTTCCCACTAGTACGGGTAGTATGACCTGGAATCCAACTATTTCCAATGAATTCTTTTTACTGGCAACAAATACTTATGGTTGTACACATCTCGATTCGCTTGATTTAACGGTGAATCCACTACCGAACATGGGATTGGTAGCATCTGCTTCCTCTTTATGTCCAAATGAGAATTTAACATTAACGGCATCTGGTGCTGCTACTTATTCATGGAGTGGACCCGGAGTTACTTCTGCCACAACAAATGTTCAATCGATTTTACCAACGGGATCTGGAGTATTCCAGGCAATTGGATACACAGCGGAAGGTTGCGTCGATTCCATTCAAACGAATTTCACCTTATACCCGAAACCTGTTTTAACATTTACTGCAGATCAAGAAATCTGTGTTGGACAAATGGCTTCTCTGACGGTTTCCGGTGCAGATAGCTATACTTGGAATCCGACCAATCTGGTTGGAACACAAGTGTACGTTAGTCCAAGTATTACGACAAGCTACCAAGTGATTGGATTCAATCAATTTAATTGTTCGGATACTGCCGTTTCTGTGCTTACAGTTCATCCAAATCCGGTTGCAAGTATTGGCGCGGAACCCTATCTTTTAACGAGTGACTCACCAAATGTGACGTTTACGAATTTATCCTCTGGACAATTGATCTCTACTTGGAATTTCGGTGATGGAACAATAACGGAAGAGTCAAATTCAACGTTCGAATATCAATATCCATTTGATGAAGGAAATTATACCGTTGGGTTAGTCGTTGAAAGCCAATACGGCTGTCTTGATTCTACGACTCAAATTATCCAAGTGAAAGGTGATGTCTTGTACTATGTACCGAACGCCTTCACTCCTGATGGTGATGAACACAATAATACGTTTAGTCCAGTGTTTACCTCTGGATATATGCCAGGAAGTTACCAGTTTGATGTGTACAATCGTTGGGGAGAATTGATATTTTCTTCTCAAAATCCGGAGATTGGTTGGGATGGATATTATAACTTTGTTAAATGTCCAGAAGGAATGTATGCATATACTATTAAATTTGTTGTCAGTTCATCCAATGAACTCAGAGCCATATCAGGACACGTTAGTTTGCTAAAATAGAAGAATGGAATGAAAAGAAGAATAATCACGTTTTTAGAATATTTTTTTATTTTCTTTTCGCTAGTATTTTTCGAAAACACTGCGCAAGCTCAGAATATTTCAGGTGTTGTTAATTCTTATGTTGCCGTTAGTGCTGTTAGTCCAAATAGCGCAACCGTAACAGCTATAGGTCCTTTTCAAGTTGGGGATAAGGTCCTCATCATTCAAATGAAAGGAGCGACTATTACAACGACGAATACACTTGCGTTCGGAACGATTACCGCTCTTGGAAATGCGGGTAATTTTGAATTCGCAACCATTGCCGCAATTAATGGTAATACCGTCACGTTTACAAGTAACCTCTGCAAAACATACACGTCATCTGGAAAAGTGCAATTGGTTAGAGTAGCCGTTTATTCCAATGTCACAATTGTTGGAACGGTCACTGCACAACCATGGAATGGGACAACCGGTGGAATCGTAGCCATCGAGGCGACAAACAGCATTACGTTTAACGCAAATATCAATGTCTCAGGACAAGGATTTATTGGTGGTGCAGTTTACACAGGTTGGTTTTCTTGTGGTGATCCTAATTACGCCAATCAAAATGCAGGAAAAAAAGGGGAGGGAATAGCTGTTCCTCCTATTACCATGGATTCCAATCGTGCACCATTAGCGAATGGAGGTGGAGGATCGAATTCAGGAAATCCAGGTGCCGGTGGTGGCGGAAATGGCGGAATTGGTGGAAGAGGCGGAAATGAGTTCTATGGAAGTTGCCAGTTAAACGCCTCATATGGGTTGGGTGGATTAACTCCGAGTTACGCATCTTTCAAAGCATATCTTGGCGGAGGTGGAGGTGGTGGATACAAGGACAACGGACTCAATGCAACAGCTGGATCAAATGGTGGTGGAATGGTTTTTTTAACCTCGCCAACGATAAACGGAAATAATTTTACGGTAGATGCCCGTGGAGCTAATGTGATTGGAAATACCGATTCCGAGGGAGCAGGTGGCGGTGGCGCAGGTGGATATGTGCACTATATGTGTTCCAACACTTCCTCTACTATGAATCTGGATCTTCGAGGCGGTAGCGGAGGTAATATTTTTAGTACGTTGTGGTCCTCAGCTTGTCATGGACCTGGTGGCGGCGGTGGCGGTGGCGCAGTGAGCTATCAGCAAGGAGCGATTCCTGCCAATGTGACCAATTTACTTGCTGGAGGAAATCAGGGAATGGTTCTACATTCAGGTCCTGCTTGTACAGGAACACCTCATGGTGCTACGGCTGGTGCTGCTGGAATTCAAGTATTTAATTATCCAGTGCCAGCTGCTCCGATTTTACCAAATTTAGGTCCGAACATTTCCATTTGTTCTGGACAAACAATCACACTTCAATCAACAAATACCTTTAATTCTTTTGTATGGAATAATGGTCAGACCACGGCATCCATTTCCATCAATACACCGGGAGTTTATTGGGTAG
>CALQBB020000036.1 GCA_943328715.2 Polynucleobacter meluiroseus
GCTCATCCTAGCGAAAGTCATTCCAACGGATTACCTTATTCTCATGGATGAAAATGGCTTGCATCAAAGTTCAATAGAATTCGCTCAATGGCTGGACAAAAAACAAATGTCCGTCAATGGGAATTTGCTCTTTGTGATTGGCGGAGCTTATGGATTTAGTGAGTCTGTTTATGAACGTGCGAACGCGAAATTGTCCTTGTCTAAAATGACCTTCTCTCATCAAATGGTACGGATGATTTTCTTGGAACAACTTTACCGTGCCTATTCGATCCTAAAAGGGGAACCATACCACCATTCCTAGTCACATGGAATTTCACATCGAAAAAAAACTGCTCAATTTCAAGAAACCTAGCGGCACTAGTCGTGGTATTCTATACAACAAACCTTCATGGATTTTAAGTGTCCGACTTTCTAACGGACTCATCGCACTCGGTGAATGCAGTGTTATACCTGGACTTTCTCCGGATTTCATCGATGAACATTCGTATGAAAAGAAATTGGATGAGTTGAAGAAAGATGTTGAATCTAATTGGACCGAGCAGGAGTTTCAACTAATGAGCGTATTTACTTCGCTGAAATGGACAGCATTCATACAGAAATGGGCTATGTATCCGTCCATGATATTCGGAATAGAAACACTTGCACGCGACATTTTCAACGGAGGAAAGGGACTCATTTTTGAAAGTGCATTTACTCGAAATGAGAGGAGCATTCCAATAAATGGACTCATTTGGATGGGGGACGAATCCTTCATGTTGGAACAAATGGAAGAGAAATTGGCGGATGGATTTTCCACTATTAAAATGAAAGTCGGCGCCATCGAGTGGAAAAAAGAATATGCATTACTCGAACAACTTCGCCGTCGTTTTTCGAGTCAGGAGTTAACCTTGCGTGTAGACGCCAATGGAGCGTTTACACCCGAATCAGCTTTACCCATTTTAACGCAATTAAGTGAACTAGACGTTCATTCGATTGAGCAACCAATCCAGCCTGGACAAATAAACGCGATGAGTGAACTGTGTAAGCATTCGCCGATTGGAATTGCCTTGGACGAAGAAATGATTGGAATTCATGAACCTGAACAGAAAGAAGTATTGTTAAAAATGATTGCTCCTCAATTCATCGTGCTTAAACCAAGTTTGCATGGCGGAATGATCGGATGTTCAGAATGGATTCAGTTAGCAGAAGAAAACCAAATTGCTTGGTGGATGACATCAGCCCTAGAATCCGCAATTGGTTTAAATGCCATTGCTCAATTTACTGCAACGTTTTCTGACCTTCTTCCGCAAGGATTAGGTACCGGCGGACTCTACACAAACAATTTCGATTCCTCCCTTGTTGTATCAAAAGGACAACTAAGTTTACTGTGATGAAAGAAAGAAACGAGTGGAATGAACTCACGCCAGATGAGAAACGAATAATGATCAATAAGGGAACAGAATACCCAAATACTGGAGCATACAATTCCTTTTACGAGAAGGGAACATTTGTCTGTCGTCAATGTGAATCTCCCTTATACCGAAGCGAAACGAAGTTTAATTCCGGCTGTGGCTGGCCAAGTTTCGATGATCAAATCGCTAAAAATGTGGAACATGTGTTAGATGCAGACGGACGTCGAACGGAAATTGTTTGCGCCAATTGCAAAGGACATTTAGGACATGTGTTTTTTGGAGAACGATTCACGGAGAAAGATACACGCCATTGTGTCAATTCGATTTCCATGAAATTCATCAAAGATTAACGTGAGGGGCAATTGGTGATTTCATCACATTGTTGATACACCATTTCGTGCAAAATTAATTGAGCAGCCAAGGCCAATTGGGTATAATTTTGAGAATTATTCCCGAATCCACCTGCCGTATTTTGCCACATGTCTAGGATTAATTGTTGAGAACCAACCGTCGGTTGAATTTTGTTAACCACAGCGGCAACATTCATAGATCCAGCGTGATAAACATGAAGGACAAATAAGCGAAACCACAAATCATTTTCATTGTAACTTAACTGATGTCTATCCAAAATACGTTTTGCTTCAGGAATACATACTTTTCGTATCAAACTTGCGGAACCGAAGGCACAACGATCAAAATCTTTGCGTTCATCTAGGGTACTGTTAACCGTTAGTCCAGCAGCACGCGCCACATCGGGCATTAATTGAAAAGAACCGTAGGCTCCGGAAATTGATTTTTTCATTTGTCCAGGACATTCGATCAATAGAATCGCCTGTGCGTACCAGGGGTCAACTCCATATCGCTCAAAGGCAGCGACTCCTTTTGAAAGTTGTGGATAAACCTCATTGAATTTATAAAAGTCATTTTTCCCGGAAGTCACGTAAATACGCGCACTTGGATCCAAGCCATGTTGTGCTCGCAACAAAGCTCTCGTACTGTCTTTCTGTGCCTCAGTCTGACGATTCCAGTCCTTCAAGGACATTTTCTTTAACACTTGACGTGTACTTGCATCATTCACTAAACAGGAATCAGGAGCAAGCAACATGATTTGTTTCCAAAATTGTGGTTGAGCTAACACATCCCATCGGTCCTCGAATAACGCTTCAGCATGCATAAGCGTACTCATGTTATCAGACTTTTTCACCACAATTTTTTCATCATCCCAATTAGAGAGCGGTTGTCCGTAAGCGAGACTAAAATAAATCGTAAAGATGAAAAAGAAAAGTTGTTGCATGTTTCGTTTGATTGAGTTCCCTAAAGTTAATAAGATAGTTCAATCAAGAGATTTTGTTACACCAAAGCTTTAAACACATCCATGTTAAATAAGTATGTAACTTTGAAAAATGAAATGGATATACAAACTTTTAGGACTTCCTTTTATTTTATTGGTTCGCATATATCAATGGATTATTTCGCCTATTTTTCCGCCGTCGTGTAGGTATACTCCGACCTGTTCGAGTTACATGATTGAAGCAATCAAAATTTGGGGCCCCATAAAAGGACTTTGGTTAGGATCTAAAAGAATCGCCTCATGTCATCCACGAGGCGGGTTCGGTTACGATCCCGTTCCGAAGAAGCATATTACTGAAGCGTCCAGCCCCGCTGACACAACACATCAAAACGATTAGTAAAGGATAGGAAATCTTCTTCCTCCCTCAACAGTTCTTCAAAACTCTTTTCTTGATGTAAATGCGAAGTGTTTTGTTCTTGTTGACTTTCTGCAAAGACAAACCAATCCTTCATGCGCTGAACACCTTCATTCTTCGAAGAAGTAAAGTCCGAACTCGTAACACTTGCAACAAATTGAATGCTCATTCGAGCTCGACTAAATAGTACGTTTAAGCGTTTTGCTCCGTTGCTTAAATTCAGCGGACCGAAGCGAAGTTCAAATTTTCCTTCTGGATTTTTTCCGTAGCCAAAACTGATCAGTAAATGATCGCATTCCTCTCCTTGAACTTGTTCCAAGGCCTTGAAAAAGATGCGGTCTTCATGAATCGCCTCATTCAGTGCAACTTGATGTTTGGCTATTAAACAGGAAAAAATGGCGTTCAACTGTGCTTCCGAGAAGGCCACGATGCCGTATTTTTCATCAGAGGACAACGCTTTTTCGATCAATTTAGCTACAACTTTCGCCTCCGTCAGATTGACACGGTTTTCATAAATTCCAGCTGGAACATAAGTGAATGTGAGCGGATTTTTTGTCTGTGATCGATCGGCAAAGGTCCGCAATCTTCCACCATAAAAATGCTGATTTGAAAAGGCAATTAACTGTGGATTACGACTTCGGTAATGCCTCGTTAATAGGATATTCTTAAAGTAAAAAGCGGATTGATGCAAAACATCCACAACCACATCGTCTGATTTTTTAAAGTAACTAGATGGACTCATTTGCTGATGATCTCCAGCTACCACAACTCGTTTCGCTCGTTGCAAAGCGCCCAAAGCATAACTCATTGGAATTTGTCCCGCTTCATCAAAGATCAACAGGTCAAATTGTCCCGTTTCCATCGGATAAATCGATGCGAGAGAACTTGGATTGGACAATTGAATAGGCTTCAATACATCAACCCAAAGTCGTGCTTCGCTTTTGCGTAAATCCCTGATCGACAAATGTTGACGTGTTTTCGCAAATTCTTTGACTAAGATGGATTTGCCTTTGCGTAGGATTCCGCGCATTTCTTTTTCCTCTGCCGACAATTTCTTCAATGGAGCGCTGAGGATATGTTGGAATTGTGCAAATTTCTTCGCTTGATGATGGATCAAAAAGCGAGATAAATCATTTTCTGATTGACGTCTTGCTACTACCTGTTTCTCAACTTGGTGTTTAAAGGACTTCACCTCAAAATCGACCATGTAAGGATGGGCTGAAGTAAAAGTTTGCCAGGTATGCTCATAAATGAACGCATTCAAGGCGATAAGATCTTGCTCGAACTTGAGTACTTGAAAGGTCATTTCAGATAGTTGTTCTACTAGTAACAAATCTTGCTGAATACTAGAAATCGCCCCCATTGTCATGGACAAAATTGTTCCTATTTCTTTTTCTGAGACAAGGGAAAATAGTTGTTGAAAGGATTGATTGAATGTGCTAATGGTCCGATTTGCTGCTGCCATTGCCGATCTTTTCTCTGGAGCTAACGATTGATACCAATTCCAATCATCCATAGAATTGTGTTGGAGTATTTGTTCAATAATTGGCAATTCTAACTCCACATTTATAATCCCCAACTCGGAAAACACTCCTGCTATTTTATGTTTAGTTTGCAGTAATTCCAAGTGTTTTTCTTTTGAAAGAATGCTATTTATGGGATTTAACCCTGGAGTTCTGGTCCATTTCTTCCATAATTTCTTCCACCTTAAATTAGCGAAAAAACCTTGTTCTTGAGCTGCTGTTTTGAGCACTTCTAATTCCGCGGTGCTTGGCTCATTTATCCAATGATTCTGATCCACGGCACTTTCGTCGAGATCCAAACAAACTTGCTTCCACTTTTTTAGTGACTTTTTAATGAGGCTCAGATCCTTCCCCAAAAAACGCCCATATTTCTCATATACATTCCCCTGAAATTGGTGACAAAGTACCGCTTCCCTCACTGCTGCTTGAACATCGCTGGTTTGCTCAAATCGAAATAAGAGCGAAAGTTCCTCATGCTTTTTTACGAGTTCTGTTAGCTTTTGAACATTACTAACGAAGTTCTGAGGGTCTTTCCATGTAAGGCTTAAAAACGGGAGGCATTCAATGGTGCTTTTTTGTAACTGATGAAGAATGGCTTCATCGGTCTTCCAGGTTTTCAAGGATGGAATTGAACCATTTAAAGAAGGCTTTTTTGCGCTCTTTTTCAACTGATTTTTTAGTTCTAAAATGGAAAGCCCATTTTCAGATTCAAACAGCTTAAAACCTTCAAAGATCTGTTTTAATCTCGCTTCTTCGTCGAGCGTTGGTGAGCTAATTCGTTGAGTTATGTCTTGTTTTGATAAAAATTCCCACGTTGCTTTTAAATCAGAATAGTATGCATTCGAATTTGAATGAAAGGCTACATGTGAACATAGAAACCCAAGGTTTTTTTGTTCGAGTTTTTGTTGCAAAACAGTCAAGGCAGCCTTCTTTTCTGAAACGATTAGTACATTTTTATTTTGACGAATACAGGAACCGATGAGGTTACTAATGACTTGAGATTTCCCTGTTCCCGGTGGACCTTGAACGGTTACAGAGGAATCATTGATTGCTTCAAAAACAAGTTGCTGGTCTGGATCGTATGGAAAAAGGTAGGGTGCTTGAAAGTTCCACGTTTCTTTTACCTCTGACACTTCGGAATGTCCGAGCAATTGTTGCAAGGGCTCTGATAGGTTCTCGCACAAAAGAAGTTCATCCACTTCTTTTAATAATTCATATCGTTGCGGATGAAAATTCCCATAAAAGGATCTTTCCTCCGAATAGAAATTCCCGACTTTGGCTAAGATTTCTGAAAGCAGTTCACGGTTTTCAAAGCTTGGGGGAGTCGTGTTAAATTCGCTGCGAAACCAACGGTCAAAGTATGGATTCAGGTAATAATCTTGCTCAAATTCGGCTTTGGGCAGAATACTGGATTTTTTAAATTCCAAGTGAACATCTGAAAGATAAATAGGCGTTTCCAGTAGCTTACCGTGATTTTCCCAACGCATGACTCCTTTGCTCTGACAAAAGGCTTGAACACCAAGTTCGCGATAAATGCGTTGTGCTTCGCGTAATATTCGCTGCGTCTTCGGTTGATGGAGGTCCGTCCATTCAGTCTCCTCAAGTATTTTCTCGGTATGGAGGTGTACGAGGATATCATCTGACTGAAAATGAGTCAATTCATCCTTATAACCAAGAAGTTGTTCTTTCATTCCAAGCTCCATTGTGGTAAAGTTAAGTCCAATTTTAGAATGATGGAAGAATTGACAGCAATGGATTTAAAATTCGTTATATTTGTTTAGACTAAACCTTATTTCATGCATAAATCAATTTTGACTGCTTGCTTTTTCTCCTTTTTTGTCTTTGCCGGACAAGCGCAAATAACATTAGCTGTATCCGATTTTGCGAATGCGGGGGATACTGTTCGTCTGAGTCAGACCCAAAATTCAAACCTTGATTTTTTTAGTACAGGCTCAAACTATACCTGGGACTTCAGTAGTTTATCGGCGAGTACTCAGTCCTTGAAGGATTATACGCCAATCGGCTTTGGTTCTTTTTTAATTCTCGCTACGTATGGACCTTTTGCAGGATCTTATTCAGCTACGTATTTTAACTTAACTACGGAATTACCCATCGATCAATTATCGGCGTTTCTACCCATTCAAATCAGTGATTTGAGTCAGTACACGAAACGTGCAAATAGTGCGATTACCTCCATCGGTTATTCAATCAATGTACAAGGACAAGGTGTTCCGTTTAAATCGGATACCATCGAAACACGTTATAGTTTACCGCTTACTTTTGGGGATGTTCACGATTCACGTGGATACACCTTTGTTGATTTGAATCCAGCTGCCGACATTAAATACATTCAGCATCGTCAAAGACATACAGAAGTGGACGGCTGGGGAACGGTGACTACGCCTCTTGGAACTTTTCCTGCTATTCGTGTGCGTCATGATATAAATGAGATTGATTCCATTTACCAAACCTTTTTTGGATCGGGAAGTTGGATCGGAACACCAGCTATTAATCGTACGGAATATGAATGGTGGACAAATGGCAAAAAGGAATATTTATTGAAAGTAGTTGCCACGAATGTCAA
>CALQBB020000037.1 GCA_943328715.2 Polynucleobacter meluiroseus
GTTGTTGATTAGACGCACCTTCGTTCGGCGTATTTGTTCTTTCGAAACGTTCATGACGATGAACAGGCTTTTTAGCTTCCATTTTCGGAGCCTCTGTTTTTATCTCTGGTGTAGATTCTTCATTCGTGTTTTCAACGCTTTCTTCCTTAGATACAGGAGCTTCAATAATTTGACGAATTCTTGGTTTGCGTTCGTTTTTCACAATACCCTCTGAATCTTCACGTTTCACCAATTTGACAGGGCGAGCAGCTTTCTCTACCTTTACCTCAACTGGTTCAATGATTTTTGTTGCCTCGGTTGGAGTTGATTCATTTCCAGCGATGCTGTTAATGAGTTCCAATTTTTTCAATGATTCACTGTTTTCTATTCCCAGGGTTTGTGCAATAGTACGAAGTTCTGAGATTTTTTTTGTCTCTAATGTTTTACGATCCATTAATGATTGTCTATGTAAATAACGTGTGATTTGGAGATGCTTGAACCGACGGTTCGAAAGAATTTACCGCAAGTTTACTAAAAAATGTTTAGTCACGCATCATTTTATGTAAAAACTATGTTTTTCTTTTTTTCTTTTTCGCGGCAGGAAAGAGTATGTTGTTCAAGATCAGTCGATAACCTGGTGAGTTAGGATGTAAACTCAAGTCTGTAAATGGATCTCCCACGTAATGTTGGTAGTCCTCCGGATCGTGTCCACCGTAAAATGTCCAGGTTCCTTGTCCCATTTCACCATGAATATAGCGCGCAGTATTTGCGGCCTTGTTTTCGCCAAGAATCAGTACATTTGATTTGATGAGTTCTTTTCTAAAATCGGTTGTCTGACCCATGAATCCATTCACCACATCCACATGACACTGCGTCAACATCGTTGGAACAACATCCCATTTCGCCGAAAAATCAAACAGGGTAAACTGATCCATTTTTTGGGTGATTTGTCCTTTGATTCGCATGTCACTAGCGTCAATATCGCTGTATTCATAAACCATTGGGTCTTGAATCAGATGAAAGTCTTGAAAGGCAAATGTTTTTGTAAAATCTAGTTTGTCTTGCGCCCTAGGGTCGGCCGGATCGCCATCGAATACGGAGGCACATATGTCCACACCTTGAGCAGCCAACCCAATATCGAAACTATCTGTCCCGCTACACATGGTAAACAGGAATCCACCGCCAATCACAAAATTCTTTAAGTTCTGAGCGACCGCTAATTTCAATTCAGAAACTTTGCCGAATCCAAGCATTTTTGCATTTTTCTCTGCCACTGCCACCTGATCTTGATACCAAGCTTGGTAGCGAGCATTTGCATAAAACTTTCCGTATTGACCAGTGAAATCTTCGTGGTGTAAATGCAGCCAATCGTATTTAGGAAGGAGTCCCATCACAATGGCAGAGTCATAAATCTTGTCATACGGAATTTCGGCATATTCCAAAACTAAGGTCACGGCATCATCCCATGGTTGTTTGTTTGGCGGTGTGTAGACTGCGATTTTAGGTGCTTTTTCTAATTGCACAATCTCCATGTTGACTTCTGGATTCGAAATTTGCGTCCGTATTTGATTCACTTGTCCTTCAGCTAACACTTCGTAACGCACGTTACGAATAATCAATTCTTCTTCAAGAGTTTTCAAATGTGGCACAAGGAAGGATCCACCTCGGTAGTTTAAGAGCCATTCCACCGTCACATTGTGTTCTAGGCAATAGAAAGCAATCCCATAAGCCTTGAGATGATCCGTTTGAGATTCATCCATCGGAATGAGTAACTGCGTACTGCGTCCATAGAAAGAAAATAGGAAACAAAAGGAGAGGAGAAGTAAACGCATGTTAGAAAGGATTGTCGTCAGCACCGCTATTATCAAATATATCTGAATCTTCGCTTTCGTCCATCTTGCTTTTAATGGTATAGGTGTTCATGTCCTGATTGAAAGAATTCATTCCTGCATTTGCATTACCTCCGTTTATATCAAGTTCTGGAACTTCATGTAAATTTTCAAATCGAGCATATTCAGGAACAAAACGCAATTGAACAGAGTCTAATGCTCCATTTCGGTGTTTTGCAATGATGATTTCACCAATGCCATGCAATGAATTTCCGTCGTCGTCTTGGGTAATGTTGTAGTATTCTGGACGGTAAATAAACGATACAATATCCGCATCCTGCTCTATCGCACCAGACTCACGTAAGTCGGAAAGCATAGGTTTTTTATCTCCACCACGTGTTTCAACGGAACGACTCAACTGCGATAGGGCAATAATGGGAACGTTCAATTCTTTGGCGATTTCCTTAATGGATCGAGAAATTGTCGAGATTTCCTGCTCTCTGTTTCCACCACCTTTTCCGTCTTTTGCGGACATTAATTGAAGGTAATCAATGATGATCATTTCGATGTTGTGTTGCGCTTTTAAACGACGGCACTTCGCTCTAAAATCGAAGATGCTGATTCCCGCTGTATCATCAATAAAAATAGGCGCAGTAGCCAATTTTGTGATGCGCGAATGTAATTGTTGGAATTCATGTTCCTTTAAATCTCCTTTTCGTAGTTTTTCAGCAGGAAGTCGCGTTTCACTAGCAATTAAACGTTTCACTAATTGAACTGCAGACATTTCCAAGGAGAAAATGGCAACTCCCATATTGTAGTCAACTGCTGAATTCCTAGCCATGGAAAGAACAAATGCTGTTTTCCCCATACCTGGACGTGCAGCTAACACAATCATATCTGAACGCTGCCATCCGGAAGTAATTTTATCTAATCCATGGAATCCAGTAGGTACTCCGGATACTCCGTCTGTATTTTGTGCAGCTTTTTCAATTTCTTGAATGGCTTCGCGTACAACGGATTGCATGGAGCTCACTTGCTTGCTCATGTTATTCTCTGCAATTTGGAACAAATCCGATTCTGCAGCATTTAATAAATCAAATACATCGCGTGTTTCATCGTAGGCATCACGAATGATTTCACTACTCACACGGATTAACTCACGTTTGATGTATTTCTCAGAAATAATACGAGCGTGATGTTGAATATGAGCCGATGAAGCTACGCGATTGGTTAATCCAGCGATGTAAGCTGCGCCTCCTGCTGCCTCTAATTCGCCATTTTTTTGCAATCGAGAGGTAACCGTAACGAGGTCAACTGGATTTGTCGTTGCAAACAATTCATGAATCGCTTTGAAGATAAATTGATGCTTTGGATCGTAAAAACTATTCTGATTCAAGATATCAATGGTATCGTTCACAGCGTTCTTCTCCAACATCATAGCACCAAGAACAACTTGCTCAATATCAATAGCTTGAGGGGGTATTCTCCCAAGTTCGTTGATCAGTTGACCTTGTGTTTTTAAGCGTGTGATTGGTTTTCGAATGTTATCAGGATTGTCCATGTAACAAATATACGGATTCGAAAATCATCCTTCTATTGTCCGATTCAATTTCTTTTGAAAAAGATGTCAAAGGTACTTATCAACAATTGTTAATATCACTTTAGTTCCAACAAAGCTTTCTTGGTTCCAATGTGCATCGTGATGTAATCGATCTCTTTTTTTGGACTCCTCGCGGGAGAATGGGATCTACCGTAAAAAATGATCTGTAGGTGAAGTTTGTTCCATGAGTCTCTTGGAAACAACTTCTTTGCATCTTTTTCTGTTTGGACCACATTCTTTCCAGAGGTCAATCCCCATCGAGTGAGTAAGCGGTGAATGTGCGTGTCCACTGGAAAAGCTGGATGTCCAAATGCTTGTGACATTACGACAGATGCTGTTTTGTGTCCAACTCCGGGTAGTTCCTCTAATTTCTCAAAAGAAACGGGAACTTCTCCACCGTGCTCGTCCAAAATCATGTTGGACAAGGTCCAAATTGCGAAGGCCTTTTTCGGGGAGAGTCCACACGGACGAATAATTGCTTGAATTTCTTCGATGCTGAGTTTTATCATATCCGTTGGATTCGATGCTTTCGCAAAAAGTAACGGTGTGATTTTATTCACTCGTTCGTCGGTACATTGTGCAGAAAGCAAAACCGCAATCAGTAGGGTGTAGGCATCCGTATGATCTAATGGAACAGGAGTGTCTGGATAAATTTTGTCCAATTCGGTCAATACATAATGTGCTTTTTCTTTTTTTGTCATGTTAAGAGAATCCAAGTGTGAGTAATTGATACCAGCGGTCTTGAGATATGAGAAAGTACAGCAATAAAATGCCGCTTGCGTACCGAGTGAAATAAGATCCCATGATGAAAAAAGCGTCCTTTTTTCGATAGATGAGAAAGGCAATGGGGATAAGGAAAAAAGGAAATAGTAGGAATTGTGCCCAGTAAAAACTGAAGTGTATGGGGATTTCTTGTAAACTTTCCTTGCTGTGAGAAAGGACGGATACGGACTGATGGAAAATAGCTGTTTTTTTGATTTCTATAAAGGGATTGGTGTCGAAAAAGCGATTGGAAAAAGCATTTAGAAAAAAGCTTTCTCCTTGATTTGTTTTCGCCAAACTTACGAGATTTCCATTCATGCTGTGGTAAACATCTGTAGAGTAGGAGATGATGACCGCCGAAACTCGTTGATTTGGTAAAATGAGGTCCAAGCATAATGTCAACAACACAATCAGACTAAGAAGCGCAATGCAGCGGTGCAACAAATGAATTGGACCTGTTTGTAAGCGCACATAAAGTTTTTCTAGTTCTTCTGCTTCTTTTTTCTTTCGCGCTTGGAATTGTTGACGCGCATGTTCCCGATAGGATGTGTACTCTTCTTGGAAGGTCGATTCAGTTGGGTGATTGATGCCCAATTGCGCCTCTGGTTCTCGCATTAATTCTTCGTAGGCCGCTTGAATTTCGATGAACTTTTTTTCGGCATTTGCATCCTTGTTCACATCGGGATGGAACTTCTTAACTAACTCCCGGTATCGCTTGCGGATTTCTTCCTCACTCGCTCCTGGACTTAATCCGAAAAGTTTATAGGCTGATCCACGCATGTTCTTTGGCTTGTTCTAAAGTGAGTTTTCGCTGAATTTTACCGTTTTCGGTCATGATCATTGGAACGGTCTGAGCGAATTTAGGAATTTCAGCATTGGAAAAAGACGAAAGGAGCGCTGATTTTTGAAGGGTCATAGGTTCTTCCGAAAGTAATACAAGCGCTTCTCCCCAAACGGGATGTGGAATGGAACTGAGGATAAAACGTCCAGCAATGAAGGACGATAATCGCTTTTCTAGTTCCTCTGGATGAATTTTTTTTCCACCGGAATTAATCGCGAAATCTGAGCGCCCTTTCCATCGAAAGGTATGTTCATCGATCAATTCTACGACATCAGTGGTCTGAATTGGCGTTGAATGAATTTCCGGATAATGAATCCTTAAACAATCATTTTCGCTCGTGAAATGAATTCCAGGTAAGGCATGGTAATCGCTTTCTTTTCCGATGATACGCAGCGCCACATGTGAAATCGTTTCGGTCATCCCGTAACTTTGGTATGCGCTTAGTTCATGGGCACGTAGTTGCTCGCACAAGGCCTCTGGGATATCAGCGCCACCGATTAAGATGTACTTCACCTTTTTCAACTTGGAAAGAGATGATGGATTCCTGAAAATATGAGCCAATTGCGCCGGAACTAATGCCACAAAGTCTATCTGCTCTTCTACGTGTTCAAAGGGATCAAGACTTGGATTTGTTATGAGCAGGGAATAATTCCCAACAAGTGCTCTCACAAGCATCATTTTTCCGCCAATCGTATCTGGAGACAAGCACATAAGCGCTTTGGTTTCGTTGTTCAGCGCGAAAAAAGCAATGGTCTTTTGTGCCGAAACAGTGAATTGTTCCTTGGTGAATGTAATTTCTTTGGGTTTACCGGTCGATCCTGATGTGTGGATGCTCATTGCTTGTCCATTCTCCCATTGATGGCAAAATGTTTCGACTTTTGCCTGCAGTTCCTCTTTGAGTTGAATCGATTGAAAAAGGGGATGCATGGCTAGTATTCGATGTCCAAGTTGAACAAGTTTTTCAAGGTATGTAAATTCGGATTCTTTCGAGCAAGCGCAGAAAACTTATCTTTTCCTGTCAAGAATTTTGTTTCTTTTTCAGGTTCGTTACTCATCGAAAGTTGAATGTCCACATGGTAATTCTGTAAGCTTTTACGCATGAATTCGATGAATCCCATGAGTTCGGCTTGAATGTAGTCCATCTGAACTTGGTTGTCCACCACAATCCCCAGAACTTCCTCACTGATGAGAACGGGATCTCTTTTAATCAAGGCATTGTAGAAGGTCTCTAATCCATTTTCTTTCACGACATATGCGTATTGTTTCCAAAACATTTTGACGTGTTCAATGCTAAATCCTTCCCTTGGTAAATCCTCTAAATTCCCTTGTTGTTGAGATTCTTTGATCTTTTCTATGGATTCCTTTATGGAAATATGCTTTGTTGGAATGACTCCTTGTGGACTCGATAAAATTTTGTTTTCTACTACTTTTTCAACTGGAGTATTGGAAACACTCGCTGTTTTGTTTACTGGAGTGGTAGCGCTTGATTTCCGAAGGGTTTGTTGAGGGAATGGTAGAATATCGATTCTATCCGTCAGTCCTTTTTTTTTTCAGACTCTTGTTTTAACGAACAGAGTTGCATAAGTGCTACTTCGATCAACAAGCGTTGATTTTTCGATGATTTGTAGTCGACATCTGTTTTACTCAGAATGCTCAAACCTTTCATGATTCGTTGCGCTTCAATTTCTTTCGACTGTTCTACAAATCGTTGACGCACCGTTTCTGGAACTTCTAATAAATTGGATGTTCGGACATCTTTACAGACCAATAAATTGCGCAAATGCTCTGCTAAACCAACAACGAAATGATGTCCATCGAATCCTTTTTCAAAAATGTCATTCAAAATCAACAAGGATGTTGAAATGTCTTCCTTCTCTGCAGCATCCATTACTTTGAAGTAATACTCATAATCCAAAATGTTTAGATTTTCGAGTACATCTTTATAGGTCAAGGTTGTTCCAGCAAAGGTGACAATTTGATCAAAAATTGACAGCGCATCTCTCAATGCTCCATCTGCTTTCATGGCAATTTGATGTAGCGCCTCTGGGTCAGCAGAAACTCCTTCTTTTGTGGCAATTTGAGCCAGATGATCAGCAATGTCCTTTACACGGATGCGACCGAAATCAAAAATCTGACAACGCGAAAGAATCGTTGGA
>CALQBB020000038.1 GCA_943328715.2 Polynucleobacter meluiroseus
ACACCAATTAAAATGATGATATTGATCATTACTCCAGAGAATACGTGGAATCCGTGGAAACCAGTAATAAAGAAGAAGAACTGTGCGTATTGTTGTGGACCGTATTCGTTTTGTTTCATGTTTGCACCGTAAACAACACGGTTTGCTTCACCACTGTAAAGCGCTTCATAGTACATTTTCTCAGCAGCAGCTCCTGTAATTGGCGTTGAACCAATTTCATGTTTAGAACCAGATTTTTTGATGATTAACTTCATCTCATGGTCTTTTGCTTTATTGATTTTAGCAACTGTTCCGTCTGCGAAATGAATGTTTCCACCTTCAAGATGACCTTTTTCAGCTGCATGTTGGAATTCATGCATCAAGTCTTCTTTCATGACTTCGCCAACCTTGTGGTGTTTACCAGCCTCAATGACTGTGAAGTTTTTGATTTCTCCGAAATGACCTTTTACAATTGCTTGTGAACCATCAGCTAACTCAATTTTTCCAAACTCAGAACCGTGAATAAAGTGAGACCATTCCCATGCTTGCGATCCAACAAAGAAGAATCCACCAATAATGGTAGCAATCATCCAGTTAGTTACACCTTTTCTGTCCATTCTGTGTCCAGCTTCAACAGCTAATACCATCGTAACAGAAGAAACGATTAGAATAAACGTCATCAAAGCCACATAAAGTAGGGGATAACCGTGTCCTAAGAAAGGCATGGAATTAAAGGTTTCTTCACCAATTGGCCATGCATCTTGCGCATCGTGACGCGTAAATCCATAAGCAATAAGCAATCCACTAAATGTCAGTGCATCTGACACGAGGAAAAACCACATCATTAATTTACCATAGCTTGTTTGAAAAGGAGATTCTTTTCCACCCCAAAGGGTCTTGGCATCTAGTTGTGTTGTATGTCCAGCCATTTAACTAATTTTTTGCAAGTTTAGTGAATAAATATGAAAAACAAGAGTAAAGCTAACCATAAAACACCTAAAAAATGCCAGAATAATGCGCTCAATCGTAAGGATAAATGGTTCTCTGAATTGAAATTACCTCTAAATGAAGCAGTTGAAACCTTTAATAAATAGATTAACGCAACGAGAACATGGAGTAAGTGAACAAAGGTAATCAGGTAAAGGTATTGTGAAGCTGAATCGGCGGATTCCATAGCCTTCACTTGTAAATGAGGCTTGATGGTTTTGCCTTTATACCACAATTTTCTATCCTTGTAATCTAGTTTTTGTTTTTTGTAGAATATCGTAAAGTCTTTTCCGTACTCACCTTTAGCAAAGAAATCACCGCGGTTATCTTTGATGTTTACGGCTAATTGACTTAGGCGAATTTCATCGGTGAATTGCAGCTGAGTGGAGTCATTTGCATATAAAAGTCCTTTTTTGATCACCAATGGCTGATGATTGAAGTATAATTCAAAACGACCATCCGCTTTGGTTAAGCGAAGCGCTTCGTTTTGTTTCACGGTGATAAATTGGTTCATGAAGTTTTGAAATGCCTTAAAATCGTTGGCATTCATTTCTTTGCCTTCATAAACAAATTTGTTTCCATCTACATCGATGAATTTATCGTTGTATTTTACTTCGTAATAATCACCGTAACGTCCGTCTGTAACGACTAAATTGTTAACTGCATGAAATCCATTTCGAACCAATTCTCCATATCCTTTGAATTGACAATAGATGAATCCAGCTCCAAAAATCAATGTAGCTGCCATCCAAAGTTTAATTTTTCCTTGCTGATTTTTCTTCGCGCTTTGAATAGCTAGTACAAATGCTAAACTACTTAAGGCAATACTAGCAGTACTGAGCCAAAAGAATGTTGGCATCGGGTATTTTAACCAGAAGGAATCACCCATCGATACGTAGTATCCTGAAGTAAATCCTGCGAACAACATAATTACACTGAAGATTCCTACATAAACAAGGTTTTTCTTCATTTTCTCCTTCACTTCCGGACTAATTTCGTTGGAGAAATCTCTTTTTTTAGTCATTTTTTCTTCGTTTTCGGTGCTCATGGCGTGTTCGATTTAAGGAATGAATGTACGATTTTAGGCGCGATCAAATACGTAAACAAATTGTATGATCGGTAGATAAACAAATGAGGCGAACATAAGTTTACGCGCATCTACAACTTCTAAACTATGATAAAGTTTGTAAGCGTAAAGGAAGAAGCCAATTCCCAATACACTGGCAATAATTAATGAATAGATTCCTGTCCAGCCCAATAACCATGGAACCAAGCTAAAAGGAATCAGCGCCAAAGCGTAGAGCATGATTTGAAAAGCGGAGTATTTCGATCTCCCGGTTCTTGAAGGCAAAAGAGAAAACCCTGCTTTTTTATAGTCGTCGTAAAGGACCCAAGCAATCGCCCAAAAATGAGGAAATTGCCAAGTGAATTGTACAAAAAACAGTACGCCAGGCTCGAATCCAAATGCGTTTGTATGGGCAATGGCACCTAATAGTGGCGGTATCGCACCTGGAAAGGCACCCACGAAAACTGCCCATGGTGTTTTTTGCTTAAGCGGTGTGTAGATGAATACGTAGCTGATAAAGGCGAGCACACCTAAAATGGCACTTTTCCAATTGATTAGTGCTAATAAAATCGTTCCAGTGATCAAAGAGAAGGCGCAAATGATGTAGGCTTCACGCAGGGACATTTGTCCGGTTGGTAAGGGACGGCGGTTGGTTCTGTTCATGAATTTATCTAGATCGCGTTCCCAGATTTGATTGGCACCGTTTGACGCTGCGGTTACGAGTGTTCCGCCAAGCATTAAATAGAAAATCACCAAACCATCTTTTCCTCCAGCAAATAAATACCCAGAAAGGGCAGATAAAATCACCAGAAAAGACAATCTAAACTTGGTGAAAACCAAATATGTTTTAAAAGTGGATGGAGCTTGAATAGTCTCTTGAGTCATGGTGCAAAATTACGAATTAAGCTTGTTCTTCTACAACATTTTTACAAGGTCTTTTCTTGGGAAACATCATTCTGTTTCATCAGGCGTATAGTAGTCATTTTGAGTGAAGTAGTCAATCATTGCCTCTTTCATTAAATGCTGTTCTTCTTGATGTCCTAGCGCTGGAATCAATTGGTTCAGCTTAAAATGTGGCCATTGGTCTTTATCTCTCCCTTCAAATTCGTAATAACCGTATGGTTCAAGTAGCGTGCAAATGGCAACGTGCATTAATTCAGTCTTCTCTTGTTTGCTAAAATCTTTATAGCCAATTCCGAGTTCATTTACACCAATCAGAAATAACAAAGATGGAACATCTAATCCTGGTCCAAAGTCTTTTTCTAGGCTTTTTTTAACTTTTTGAAATTTCAATTCGATGTCGTGATCCATGGAACAAAAGTACGGAAAGAACAAGCATATAAAACCGTGATTTTAAATTTTTGGACAAAAAAAAGAGGGGACAAGCCCCTCTTCCTTTTATTCAATTATGTGTGTGCATTATTCAACGATCACACGTGAAGTAGAAGTTCCGTTTTCAGAACGAACGATCACTGTGTACATTCCTTGAACAAGGTCAGCTACATTTACTTGAGTTGTACCAGCAACTTTGCGAACTGATTTTCCGCTTAAGTCAACCAATTCGATTTCAGTGATTGCTTCAGCAGAAACAATGTTGAATGATGTTTGAGCTGGATTCGGCATTAATGTGAATGTTGCCGCAGCATTTTCATCCAATCCACCAACACAAGCAACACAACTTTCGTAACATACAACACCTAAGTCAGCAACTCCAGCAACTGTGTAAACACGGTTAGTGAATCCACCTGATGTGATTGTACATGTCTCACCACCTGCAAATTGCTCAGAAGCGTTCCATCCATCTAATGTAAATTTGTATTCGATTGTTCCGTTTGGTAATGGTAACGTAACCTCCCAAAGTCCTGAACCTAAACTAGTTTCAGTCATTGGGTTAGAAGTTCCGTTCCATCCGTTGAATGTTCCGTTGATGAATACTCCTGTAAATGCTGCTCCTGTGTAGTTATTCATGTCTACTTTGAAGGTAACGTTCGCCGTACAAAATGAACAGCTTTCGTAACATACTGCACCTAAGTTAGCGTCACCAACTACTGTGTAAGAACGGTTAGTAAATCCACCGCTTGTTATTGTACAAGTTTCACCACCAGCAAACTGCTCCGAGTTAGCCCAGTTGTCTAAAGAGAATTTGTATTCAATAGCTCCTGGATTAATTGGTAAAGTAACTTCCCAAATACCATCTAAGTTAGCATCTGTCATTGGGTTTGCGTTCCCACTCCACCCGTTGAATGTACCACTAACATAAACGTTTGTAAATGCAGGTCCTGTGTAGTTATTCATATTCACTTGGAACGTGATTAATGGTGTTGCAGCTTGTATAATTTGTGTTTTTTGGTAGGTAAACTGCCAAAATCCAGGTCCAAAATTGATGGTTGCCGTCATCGTGTTTCCTCCATTAGAGAAAGCTACGTCATACGTGATACTAGCTGCTGCGTTTGCTGGGTTATTAATTTCAGCACCATTGATTACTTTTGCTAATCCAATATGAGCACCTAGTCCATTAACTGTCAATGTTCCTGCAGTTGCATCAAAGTTGTAAGTTGCTTGACCACCAACGTGTGGAGCTACTGGAGTACCACAAGCATCTGGAGTAGCACCTTGCCATCCTTCTAACCAAGTGTTTCCATCCATGTAATGCGTCATGATACCACCTTGTTCAAATTTGATAGAGTCATCAAATAAACAAGCACGGGTAGTTAAATCCCCTGTTGAATTAGACCACCAAGAAGTATTTCCTAATGAAGGACCAACTCCTAGTGCTCCAGCTTGTGGAGCTAATTTCCATGTTCCTTCAATTTGGGCGTTTAATCCAAAGAAAGGAAGAAGGAATAAAATGTAAAGTTTTTTCATGTTTTTTAATAATTAAAGGTTTATAATTCAAAAATAGTTGATTTTCATGTGAAAACCGAAACTAATATAGTAAAAAATACAATAAGGACGAAAAAATATATTGTATTTAGCTTCTAAACAAAGCATTATCGAAAATGTTCGCGGTAGTTTATTTCTTTTTGTAGCTTAATTTCTTGGTTAAATTTCCTGCTCGAATGGTAAAATCACCTTCTTCTACGATAAAATCACCTTCTTTTCCAACAAATTGAAAATCTTTCAAGTTTAAATAGAATGTTTTACTTACTTCAGTTTTTGCAGGCACGTCGATTTTAACGAATCGTTTTAAGGATTTACCGGTAGGAATCAAACTAGCGTAATCATCACTCACATAAAGTTGTATCACTTCTTTCCCTGCGATTGAACTATTGTTTTTTAAGGTAACAGTTACCGCGATGCTGTCATTGTCTGAAAAAATAGTTTGATTCAATGTTAAAGCAGTGTATTCAAAATTGGAATAGTTAAGTCCATAACCAAAGTCCCATTCAGGATTGTACGCAGAAAAATCTCCCGCTTTTGATCGATCTACACTTTTGGGATGATCGTAAAATTCAATGACACCATCAAATTTAGGATAGGTGTAAGGAAGTTTTCCACTAAAGTTCTTGTCGCCATACATTAAAGATACTAAAGCCTCAGCTCCGTAATTTCCGGGTAAATACGCTTGAATGATTCCTGAAGCTCCGGTTACGATGTCGTGAATGACGCGTGGTCTTCCTTCCAGAAGAACGATGATTACCTTTTTGTTTTGAGCGTAAGCTAATTTTGCTAGTTCACGTTGTTCAGCATCTAGATTTAAGGATAGGATGTCTCCTGGTTTTTCAGTAGCTGGAAGTTCACCAAGACATAATACAACCACATCTGCTTGCCTCAATTTTTCTTGGTAATCGGATAAGTTCACGAGGCGTGTTTTTTCAAAAGCATTTTCGGTATATAATTCTGCACCTTGCGCAAACAAACAATTTTCTTTCCCTAATTTCTTCTCAAAAGCTTGACGAACGGTTAAACAAGCACTGGTGTTGTAAGCTGTATCGACTCCTTGCCACGTATGAGTCCAAGCTCCGTTTAAGTAAACAAGGTTGTTGGATGTTGGTCCAGCAATCAATACTTTTTGATTTTTTGACAATGGCAAAATCCCATTTTCGTTTTTCAATAGTGTAATGGACTCTAGCGCTGAATTAAGTGAGGCCTGTTGAAATTCTGCAGAACCAAATTTAGGATAGTTTTCAAACGTTGGCACGGGTCTTTCAAATAAGCCCAATTTGGATTTTACGTATAAAATTCTTCGAACTGCGTCGTCCAATCGCTCCATGGAAATTTTACCTGATTTTACCGCATTGACCATAATGGTGCAGTATTCTTTGTACTGCGGACTTAATGGAACCATGCTCATATCTACACCTGCATTAAATGCTTGTACATACGCATCTGCTAGACTAGGCGAAGTGGAATGTACGGTATGCAACATGATAAAGTCTTCCCAATCGGAAACAGCAAATCCTTTAAATCCCCACTCTCCCTTTAGTGTTTCGGTAATCAAGTGATGGTTAATGTGTCCGGGAATTCCGTTTACAGCACCACTATTGATCATTACCGTTAATGCGCCATGTTCGACGGCTGCTTTAAAGGATGGCAAATAAAGCTCTTTCATGTATTTTTCGGGTATCCACGCTGGAGTTCTATCGCGACCACTGTTGGTTCCACTGTAACCAACAAAATGCTTCATACATGCGGCTACATGGTATTCGTCGGGTGTTGCTCCGCCTTGATATCCATCAATAATGGCAGATCCCATTTGTGAAATGAGGTAGGGGTCCTCGCCAAGTGTTTCAAAAGTACGTGACCAAAGTGGTTGTCTGCCTAGATCGAGTACCGGAGAAAAATTCCAAGGAATTCCAGATGCTCTTGTTTCGTATGCGGTAATTTCACCGAATGTTTTAGCTAGTGATGGATTCCAGGTTGCAGCTAATCCGATTTCTTGAGGAAACAATGTTGCTCCCACGGTATAATTCACCCCGTGAATGGCATCAATTCCATAAATGATTGGCACGTGTGTTTTACCTGTTGTGTATGGATTTTGAACAGCGGGAATAATTCCTTTCCATTCTGCTAAACTGAGTGTGTGAGAACCAACATTCAAAATAGAACCGACGTGGTACTTAAGAATGGCCTCGTTTAGTTTCGCTGTATCGATGGTTGCAGGAATGCGTGTTGCTC
>CALQBB020000039.1 GCA_943328715.2 Polynucleobacter meluiroseus
ATCAATGACTGGAAAAACAAATTGGACCCTCAATTTACCATGATGATCTCTCTACTTGCTTTGCTTTTCTACACAACGATGAATTCCTTATTGATTTCACTCGTCTTTAGAAGAATCGTCTTTAGAAATTAGCGATAGATGAGCTGTTGAAAGGCGGCTTGAGTCAGCGAAATACGTTTCGTTCCAAAGTCAAATTTCCCGAACGCCTCTTCGGGTGATGTCATCACCGTTGCAAATAGATAGCGATCGGAGTAGTGTTCAGCAAATCCGACAAACCATCCGATGTCTTGTCCATCTTGAACACCCCACCCTGTTTTACCATACAGTTTCACGTTTCCTTCGCGACGTTCTTCAAAAATTCCCATCAAGGTTTCATACGTATTTGTGTGCAGTCCCAATTGACGCTTTTCGATTTTATTCAAAAATTCGATTTGCTCCAAGGCACTAATCCTTAAGTCACCTTTCAACCAAAATGTTGTCAATTCAGGTGTTATTAAGGCATTGCCGTAATGAAAACGTTTCAAATAATCCTTCATCGTCATATCCCCTATTTGTCTTGCCAATTCTTGGTAATACGGTACAATGGAATGCTGAAAAGCGAATTTCAATGTAGGATCATCCAAGGCCCCTAAATTCAATTTCGTCGTTGAATCTTTTAGAATGTTGCTTTCTAATCCAATAAGTGTATTCGGGATTTTGAATGTCGAAGCAGGAGAAAAAGGCAGATTCACCATGCTATCATTGTAGTAAAAGTACTGCTTGTTTTTCAAGTCGTAAATCACCACTGAAAAGGAATAAAATGTACTTTCTTCCTTTTTTAATTCTAATGAAACGGCTTTTTCGACCTGGAATTTCGGCAATCCGCAACTTGCAATGACCAGCAATAAGACAAGAATACTTACAATGTTGCGCATAATTCTTCTCCTAATTGATCGTAATCGATTCCGTCAAAGTTCCCAGAGGACATCATTAAAAGGACGGCATTGTTCCAACTTTGCGAACGGATAAACGATAACACATCTGCTGTTTCGTTTTTCACTTCCACACCGCCACCGAATCCATCAGAGACTTGCTGAATGGAAATTGCTTCTAATTTTTTGTGGTGAACAACCTCTGGATTGAAATACACCAAGGCTTCATCCGCAGCAATCATCGCTCCTTCGTAATGTGGTAGGAATTCCTTTTTTAACGAGGAAAAAGTATGCAATTCCATGCAAGCCACCACTTTTCGATTCGGATACTGGTGTTTCACCGCAGCGGTTGTTGCTTTTAATTTGGATGGAGAATGGGCAAAATCCTTAAACATCACAAAATCCGGACGCTCGATCACTTTTTGCAAGCGTTTTCCAGCGCCTGTAAAATCAGACATCGATTTTAGGAAGTCGGTATATTGAATTCCAATAGACTTCGCTAAATTCATCGCGCCCATTAAATTCTGAAGGTTGTGTGGTCCAAAAACCAATAAGGGATAAGATTGTCCTTCGAAGTGTAAAAGCGTGCCTGTTTCCGTCGGTTCAAATGTGGGCGTTTGATAAGCGGTGGAAGCGATTCCTTCTCGCGCCTGTTCGCCAAGTTTGCGAACTTCTGGATCCTCCGAGTTGTAGATCAAGGTTCCGTTCGGCTCGATTAAATCACAGAAGATTTCGAATTGACTCGTGTAATTCTCAAAAGTTGGAAAAACATTGATATGGTCCCAAGCAATACCGCTAATCAGCGCTACGTTTGGATGATACAAATGGAATTTCGGACGACGGTCAATTGGTGAACTCAAATACTCGTCACCTTCTAGGATCATGAATTTGGCGTCGGTTGTCAATTTCACCATGCAATCGTATCCTTCCAATTGTGCACCGACCATGTAATCGACATTCAATCCGAGTTTATTGATGGCATGCAACAGCATGGAGGTAATCGTTGTTTTGCCATGACTTCCGCCTATGACAATACGCATTTTATCCTTGCTTTGCTCGTACAAGTATTCCGGATAAGAGAAAATAGGGATTTGCAGTTCCTTTGCTTTTAACAATTCGGGATTGTCCTCGCGCGCATGCATTCCGAGAATCACCGCGTCTAATTCAGCATGAATTTTGGAAACATCCCAACCAATGTTTGCTGGTAGAATACCTTCTTTCTCTAAACGTGTTCGAGATGGCTCAAAAATCTCATCATCCGAACCGCTTACTTGAATTCCTTTTCGATTCAGGGCAATGGCTAAATTATGCATAGCACTTCCACCAATGGCAATAAAATGTACTCTCATGAAATGAATTTTAACGAAAGTACAAGAAAGGAAAACGGAATGAGAAGGCTTATGGAATAGTTACTGACAACGGACTATGAATTTACTTTTCAATCACGTTAGCGCCAGTAGACTCATTGAACCAAATATAATCGGTGATGATTTGACCATTTCGAGTGAAATTATTCACTCCATCTTCTTTCGTTGTTTGTTCAAAGACAACTCCGTATCCGTTTTTATCTACCACCACGCGTCGAACAATGACTGTCGTAACAAATCCCTGTGAATTCTTCACCGTATACGTGCGTTCCGTCATGGCATTTTTCGGAAACAAGACACCGTCTTCGTCCTTCAAGTTATTCGGTGCATTCGTCAATTCCACTTTTGACTCCGCCATTTTTTCGATTTGCTCGTATTGTTGGTCCTGATTTGTGGCATTGTCATTTTCTCTTTTGGAAACAGAAACCTCGTAGTTAGTTTTCATTTTCTCTTGAGCGGACAAATCTTTTTGTTCTTGATTTTTCAGTTTTTCAGCGCGAACAGACTCCTCATTCGACAAATGATTCGAACGCGACAATTCGGACTCCTGTAATTTATCGGAAGCCTTTTGCTGATTTGCATTAGAAACATCTTTTGCATCCTTCCAAGTGCTGATGTTTTCTGCATTCTGATTTTGTTTTTCCTCTTGCGTTTTGTTACGTGTCGTTACAGCCACTTCATTTTTTTGAAGTTCATTCTGTAAATCCCCTTGTCTTTGATCAGCGGCAACTTGATTTTTACGATCAATCATCGTCTGCTCCGATTTAAAGGACTCCATGTTTTGATCAGTAGATTCCTGTTGAACAGCACTCATCGTCTCATTGAAATGATTTTGGTAATCAAAGACATTTTTAATTTCTTGAAGTTGCTCCTGTGGACGTTCTGCCTTCTGTTGAGACGTTTTATTCAAATCGTTAAATGCTTGTTCTGGTGTTCCGTTTGTGCGCTCTCCTGGTGCTTTCAACTGTGTACCAACGATAACATCCTCCCTCACACTCGGCGTGGTTTTGACAGCAGCTGGAGTGGCCATAGTTGTTAATGAATCAATGCTTTTTTGCAATTGCGTTAATTCCGTTGCTGGAAGAGAACGAGCATTCGTTGAGGCAAGAACCTGTACGGCTTTCAATTCCTTCAATGCTTGTACATTATTTTTTGCCTTCACAGTAGCATAAGCGGACTTGCGTTGTGCATAATACGCCTCCATTTTACTGATTTTATCCTTTAGTTCGATAACAGATGGTTCGTTTTGACGACTTTTCATCGGGTCAGAATTCAAAATATTCTTCGCAACCGAATAAAACTGAGGTCCTTTCATGAAGTTCTCATTCGCTTTCGCTAATTGGTCTTTGTAAATTTGATCCTGTGAATTTTTCCAATCCGTCACTTTCTTCATGCCGTTTTGCAATTCTTTGGAGTACTGATCAATCAATGTTTGCTTTTTGAATTTCGCAATGTTCACTTCCACTTTTTTGTACATGTCAATCGACTGGTCATATTTCTTTTGCACATACAAATCATTCGCTGACTTTAATTGTTTTTTGATCTCTAATTCATTGGCATTGTCTTCTTTGATTGCTTGAATCTTTGAAATCTCTCTTAATACGATGTCCTTTTGATTGGGATTTAATTTCTGTGCTTCATTGTATTTTGCAATTGCTTCATCGTATTTTTTAGCAAGAAAAAGGGTGTTTGCTGCAGCCATCGCCTTGTCGTATTGCACTTTGTTCGCAGCGTTCTGTTTATCCGCATTGACATTCTCTGTGATTTTCGCCAGACGCGCCATGATGTAAGCATCCTTTGGGATTTGTTGGTCGGCCAATTTGTATTTTTGTTCTGCTAGCGTCCAATTTTTTGCTGTAAACGCTACATCTCCCTCGCCTTTCAATTTGTCAAATTCCTTTTTTCGTTTCGCTTCGTTCTGATTGATTTCGATAATCGTCTCAACCGATTTTTTCTTTTGAGCAATTCCTGGATCAGCCGGAGCAACGATTAAAGCGGAATCATAATATATCACCGCTTTTTCGTATTCTTTTCTGCTTACCGCTAAATCCGCTGCAGCCACACAATAAACCGTTCGGTCTTTGTCCTTCGCGATTTTGTACAAATCCTTCACTTTTTTATCCATGTCCGCCTTCACTTGCGCATCCGGTATTGCTTTGTAAATTGCTTGATCCCAAACAAATTTTTCCGCGTAGGTTTCTTTGGTGAAATTTAAGTCAACGTTTGGACGAATAACATACAATTGCAAAGGAAGTTGATCAATCAATTTCACTCCGTTGGTCGCATTAGCTTTAGGGACAATTGTTATCAGGTCAAAAGAAAGTTTCTTGGTCATGTAACCCGGATTCGCGACTACCACCGCAACAATTTGAGCTGGATTCACTTTTGCAGATACATAATAATATCCTTTGTTGTCAGAGACAACACGGGAAACAGACACACCATTTTGAATCACGTTCACCGTTGCTCCGAATAATTTTTGTCCAGTAACGAAATCCTGTACATTCCCCTCTAGTGCAACTAGAACGGGAGTTTGTCCAATCACCATTGATTGAAAACCTAAAAACAGAAGAAAAATAAAGAGTCTACTCATAGCTGTAACTTAGAAAACAACGCATAGAATCAACGTAAAATCCTACTTTTGTTTCAAAGACAAATTTGCTAAAAATTAACGACTTAAAAAAATGCTTCCTTTTTCCAAGTTAAGTTTCTGGGAACGTTCCATTTACACCGATGGAATTGATTTTACCATCATTGGTGCTGGAATCGTGGGAATGAGCACTGCATTACACCTCAGAAGAGCAAATCCAAGCGCGAAAATCATCATTCTCGAGCGCGGATATTTACCAACTGGAGCGAGCACAAAAAACGCTGGATTCACCTGCTTTGGCAGTCCGACCGAACTGAGAGACGATTTAAGCAAAATGGATGAACGCACGGTTTGGGACACCGTTTCCATGCGAATGGAAGGACTACGTGAATTGTTTTCACTCGTTGACCCAGCGCACATTCACTACGAAGCATGCGGTTCCTGGGACATCATTCGTGAGGAGGAAGAATCTTTGACTCCCGATTTCATTGCCTATTTAAACGAAAAACTATTCGAGATTTCAGGCGAAAAAACGGTTTATGCCGAGGACAAAACAAAATGGATAGATGCAGGATTTAGTAGCGTAAAAACAACCTACAACAATCGCTTGGAAGGCGCCATTCACACCGGAAAGTTGATCGAGGCATTGCATCGATCCTGCACGAACGAAGGAATCCATTTTCTGTTTGGAGTAGAAGTGCTATCGTTTGAATCCTTTGACTCCTGTGTCGAAATTCGCACCCCCATGGGACAGCTTCAAAGTGCAAAGCTCTTGGTGTGTACCAATGCATTTGCGAAGGACTACCTCGATGATATTCAAGCAGCTCGTGCACAGGTTTTGGTAACCAAACCCATTGCAAATCTTGCTGTAAAGGGAACCTTCCACATGGAATCTGGATACTATTACTTTCGCAATGTAGGAAATCGAATCTTGTTTGGCGGTGGAAGGAATTTAGATTTTGCAGGAGAAACGAGTACTGAATTTGAGACTACCTTAGTGATTCAAGAAAAATTAACGCAGTATTTAAACGAATTAATCCTTCCCAATACACCTATTGAAATTGATTATTCTTGGTCCGGAATCATGGCAGTTGGAAGCGAAAAAAAACCAATCATCCAAAAAACGAACAAAAACATAGCTTTTGGTGTTCGTATGGGAGGAATGGGTGTTGCCATTGGCGCATCTGTTGGTAAGCAACTGTCAAAAATATTTTCGTGAGTCAAACTGAAGGAAAAAAAGCATTTATCAATCCCATTGATCCAGATAAGATCACGGAGAATCCGCATTCGTTAGAATATGCGCATCACGCTGGATCAGCCATTATCAAACCGGAGGACCAAGGAAAAATCAAAGGTCGTGCGGTGAGTGCCATGGAGCATCAAACCGACATGCAACTTTCTCAATTGTATGAGCAGATGCAACTTTTGGCTTCACAGGCAAAAAAACTCAATGAGCGTAAAGAAATTTCACATTTCATTTACCAAGCAGAAATGCGTTTCGAACCATTCATAAATCACACGTATCACTTGTATCAGCGAAGCAATGGAAAATTCTCCTTGTCTTTGGTTGGTCCGACGCAGTGGGGAAAATCAGGTCAAGAATTAACGTTTATCGCAACGGTTAAATTACTTGCAGATCACACGTGGGATATTTTGGATAGAAATCCCGACTTCAGTTTCAGCGCGTAAAAACCCATTCATTTTCCGAAGACAACAAATCGTTGTATTGGTATCCATCCACATCGTACATTTTGAGTTGTTCGATATCTTCGATATTCTGTTCAACTAGATAGCGGGTCATTGCTCCACGTGCGTGCTTTGCATACATCATCACAACGGAATATTGACCGTTTTTAAATTCTTTGAAAATGGGTGTAATGATTTTGTTTTTCAGGAGATTTACTTTGATGACTTTCGCATATTCCGTGGAAGCCAAGTTGACAATGACTTCATCCTTTTGTAGCTCCTTCTTCAAGGCTTTTGTCACTTTGTCTCCCCAAAATTCATAGAGATTTTTTTGATCTTCTTTACAGGAAAACCTTGTTCCCATTTCCAAGCGGTATGGGTAAATCAAGTCCAATGGTTTCAAGATGCCATAGAGTCCAGACAAAATACGTACATCCTCATTTAACTTTGGCAAAAGCTCATCAGGCATGGATTCCACATCCAAGGCTCGATACACCTCTCCATTAAATACATAAACGGCCGAAATAGCTTGCTCAAC
>CALQBB020000040.1 GCA_943328715.2 Polynucleobacter meluiroseus
AATCCCATCGTTATTTGTGACAATCACACAGGGTGAATTAGAAGGCAAACTCAACCAATCTTGCACAAATTCCCCCACGACATAGGATCCATGGGAAACCGGTGGCATGGAGTCTCCGGAAATTGGAAATGCTCGGTACTTTCTATTTTTGGATAAAAAAGGCAATTTCAGAGTCGGCAAATCACGCATGAATTCAGGATCCGCATATCCAGCAACGTAGCCCGCACGAACCTTCTCTGGTATCAACTCCACTTCCTCTTCGTTGTCGGAGTTTACCACCGTTGTCAAAATACGCAAGTTCGTCCCTTGTGCTCCTGTTTTCCAATGATTCTCTAAAGAATTCCAATCGGAGTCCTCGTATGTAGAAAAGTCCTTTGCAATTAAATCATCCAACGTGACTTTGTGGTATTGAGAAATAGAAAGCAACATCTCCAAACTGGGTTGTGCCACTTCGTTTTCATATCCACTGTAGGTTGAACGGTTTAATCCAAGTGCTTGCGCTAATTCTTCTTGTGATTTTCCTGAACGCTTTCTGAGTAATTTTAAATTAGCCGCAATGAACATATTTTGTGTCTTTTAGACTACAAAAATAACAAAATCCAAATAACTCATCATTATTTTGATTAAAATATCATCATTGAGAAACGAAACGGTAACTGATGTATCCCGTGACATTGCCTGAACCGGCATTAAAACGTGAGATTCCTGCATATTTCAACGCTTGCTCAATCATGCATGGAGTGGCAGCTGTACTGCGGTTATTATCTACGGACTTGGAAATTACCCTCCCCGCATTATTCACCGTAATCGTGACCACAACGGTTCCTGCTGAATTGTATCCACAAGTGTAACCTGGATTTCGGATGTACCATTTCTTGTTTTCAAAGGCGGTCCTTCCGGGAAGGGAAAAATCAACCATGACACTTCCCGCATATTGATTTTGACTCCCACTTTGAGTCGTTGTCGGATTCAATTTTCCACTGGATCCTGTGTTGTTGTTTTTGATACGTTCCGCCGACTGCGCTTGAATGCGTTCCCGTTCTTTCGCTCCACCGAATTCATCGTATAAGCTACGTTCAAAATCCCGAGCGCTTTGTTCTGGATTTCCCGAGCGCGTGGAACTTGCTGCATCTTGCGACCAATCTTGATTGGAACGTTGACGTGTATCTGATGCATCCCGAACGACATTGCGAACGTCTCCCCCAGCCTGAAATGCGGGATCTTGTTGAAGGGTTAATTCTACTTCCTCCGGAACTTCTTGAATGGCAACAGAAAACTCATCCGCTTCAATCGCTGTCTCCTTTCGAACGGTTGTCAATTCCAAATAAACGAAAACACCGACGTAGATGGTCATGATTCCCATGAGGATTTTAAAGAACTGCTCCGGATTTTTCAGTATTCGTTTCATTCTGCCAAGCTTATAAACGCACGTGTTTCAGGGAAGAAATACGTTAAGCGACCATCTAGTGTCAAAACAAATGATTCTGCATCAAATCGTTGAATTCGCTCATATTGAATTGGAAGTATTTCTCGTCCATCTTTCAAAAACAAACCAAACTTTTCATCTATGGATACCAAGTAATACGCGTCTTCAAAACGTTTGATCGTCGAAAAAGAAACAGGTAAAATCATATTTCCCATCGAATTCAGCAATCCAAACTGTTCTTCTCGCTCGATTAAATAACCTAAATCAGGCATGAAACGAATGAAATCATATTCAAAAGGCAAGATGACCTTTCCTTTCACATCCAAAAGCGCCCAATTTCCTTTGTCCTTCACCGGCCAAAATCCAGTAAACGGACCGCTCGACTCGTAGACATTTTTCTGAACAACTTTCCCGCTGATGTCAATCAAACCATATTTGTCTTTTTTGCGGTAGACAGCAAAACCATTGTTGTATTTAGCGACACTCAAGGCATCTGGAAACCATTCCAATGGATTCGTCAACATTAATTTACCTGTTGAATCAATGTAATTTAGTTGTCCGCCCACTTTGACGACTGCCCTATTGGAAGTTCGATCTAGATCGCCGACAAATTCAAATTCTGGGTGACGTGAAGAAGTGTATTTAGAAAAATCAATAAAAACAATACCACTCAATGATAATTGTTCTGAATAATTTAAATCAAAATAATGTGACCTTCCTTCCTCTATGGCTTCATAAAGACTGTCTTCTCGAATACTGATGTCCTCATAAATCAATGGAAAAACCAATTTCCCTAAACGATCAATTACACCGTACTTTTCACCTTTCCTTACAATCGCTCTGTTTTGTACAAACTCGAGTATTTCATCGTATTGAAAATCAACAACCATTTGATTTTTCTTGTCAATGATGCCAAATTTATCATCCTTGGAAACAACAGCCAATCCTTCTTGGAATGGACCAACCTCATTATACATCGCAGGAATCATTAATTTTCCTTGCGTATTCATAAAGCCATATTTCCCTCCAGAGATGACTGGATACAACTTCATTTGAAACAAATCAATATCCACCGCTAATTCTTGCATAAACGGATAATCGGGAAATTCCTGCTGAAACGCCGCATACTTTTCTACTGAATAATCCTTCAAGTAAATTTTGTACACGTTTCTCCACGCCTCGTTCACAAATGGACTGGACTGATACGTGCGCACAAAGTGAACATATTCTTCCAAGGTGTGATTGATGGTCGCTAGACGATAAATTTCTTTCGCCGCTTCCATCAAATGAGTGTTTGTCGGACAATTTTCGTAAAACCGAACATAGGAAGCTAATTGTCCATCGTTGGTCATTTCAGCATATTCCAAATCAAAATAAAGATGTTTGGCTTCTTGCGCAAAGGATGATTCCGGTAAGGTATCCATGTACATTTTCAAGGCTACGGAAGTTTTCTTCTTTTTTGCCAACTCAAAAGCTAATTGATCACGCAGATAAATCGCTGTGTTTCTAGAAAGGAATTGAGCATGATTCTGAATAAACTGATTCCAGGCATATACCGTTGGATTCGCTTGAATTTCATCAAAAATCAACTGACTCACCGACTGTTGTTGCGCTTCAATCGCCATTTTATCAAACGAAAAATCGCTTTTCCACTTGACTTTGACTTTTTCAGATACAGAAGTCCACAAGGAATCTGCCTTTAAGGCATAAACATAGGCACTATCTAGGTTTCGATAATCCTGTGTGTTGAATAATTTCGATAATCCGAAACACGCAATACTTCCACTTTTTTTCAGCCCAGAACGAAAATGTTCATTGGCTAATCCGAAGTTTTTTTCCTGTAAATCGGCAAATCCTTTTTCGATGGATTTTTGTCCGAAGGTGTTCATTGAAAAAAGTGAACATAAAAAGAAGCAGAGAAAAACACCGTTTCTTTTCATATCAAAGGCCATAAAATTCCTTTTATTCTGCATTTTTCAATTCTCTTGGAATGAGGCAAACGGGAATCGGTTCCATTTTGTGCTTATTTGCTGAATGGAATCCTTGGTAAATACGCAGTACTTCTTTTTCTCTAACAGATAATTCGGTTGAATCTCCTTGATAATCCATCGCCCACTCCAATTCTGGATACGTAGCACCGATTTGATCTTCATCACTTCGACCATCTTCCCAAAGTCCATCTGTTGGCGCAGCAGTTAAAATAGAATTCACAACGTTTAACGTTTCCGCCAATTGAAACACTTCCGTTTTGGTTAAATCAGCGATTGGACTCACATCCACACCACCATCACCGTATTTCGTAAAGAAGCCAACACCAAAGTCCTCTACTCTATTTCCTGTTCCAGCAACCAAACAACGATTCGCTTGTCCGACTGCGTACAAGGTCATCATGCGCAAGCGCGAACGAGAATTTGCCATCGCTAATGCTTGAGATGAAATTTCAAAAGGCATCACGGATTCGAAAGAAGAAAATATCTCGGTCAAAGGAATTTCGAAGGCTTGCACATTTGGAAACCGACTTTTCAAATCTTGAATATGTTCTTGAGCACGATTGTATTCCGCACTGGTTTGACGAATCGGCATATTCAACAAAATTACTTTTGCACCAGTCAAGGCACACAAAGTAGACGTTAAGGCCGAATCAACACCACCAGAAACACCGATGATGAAACCATCAACGTGTGCTTTTTCTTGGTAGGATTTTAACCAAGCGACAATATGAGAGGCAATTGGATTCAATTAGAAAAGGATTGAGACTTTCAACACCACTTGGTTTTGAGTTGATTTATTAGAAAAATAAACATCGTTTCCAGTCCCATTATTTAAACCGCTTGTAAATAAGGAAGACTTTTCATTTTTCGTTTTATCGATGAATAGTGGAACAAATCCATAATAATACCCTAGTTCTGCTTTTAACACGGTAGTTCCTGCAAAATTCCATTCCGCACCACCTGAAAATCCAATGTTAGAATTAAAAACGAATAATTCACCTTTGGAAGTCATGTCAACATTTTCGGTGTTATTTCCCGGAACTGTTAAATTATCCGTTGAATATCCAATGTCATTAATTTTATTTGAAACCAAGAAGCGATTGCGCAATCCAAAATTAGCGAAGTAGCGAAAATCGCCAATAAACTCCGTTCTAAAATTCAAATAAATAGGCAAACTAATATAAATTGGATTGTATGTTCTTTCAGAAAGATTAAAGAATTTATCTGTAGTAGAAACGGTTTCCAACTCTCTTTTAATTACCTTATCGGTATAGCGGTAATATACATCATTGGGACCATCAGCTTTATATTTCAAGTTTTCAATGTCAAATTCCAAACCAAAGGTATACGCCAGGTTTTTGGTTTCCTTAAATGCCTTGGTGAAATTGGTTCCCATAGTAAATGTTGCACCTACACCATTCGCAGAAAGGTTATTCGTTCCCATTTTCAACATACTGATGCCAACTCCACCAACTAATCCCGCTTGTAAGGATTTATCTCCAACCGTTTGAGACTGCACTCCAACAGCGATGAAAGTTGAAAAAATAACGCTTGATACTCGTTTGATTGACATTGATCTCATGTGATTCTGTTTTAAGTGTTAATTTTGAACAAAAATAAGAATTATCGTGAAACCCTTTCGCTTCGTAACACTGCTTTTTGGATTAGTGATTTTCATCTTTGCTTCCTGTTCTTCGAACACCTACGAAGTAAACGTGGATGAAGTTCCATTAAACATCGATTTTGTGAATTTAGATTCCTTGGCTTTGCATGCGAATTGGACCCAACGCGATGCGCTTTTCATGGATTTGAAGAAAAAAGACGAAGAACTCTTCAACTTCGCTTTTTCCTTTGCCTTGGAAATCCCCTTAACTTCCGACACGGCTTTTCGCAATGGAATCAACCGGTTTTATGTGAATCCATACATTTCCGCACTCGAGAAAAAATTAGCCACTAAAGCGAAATGGCGCAAAGAATCCAGTGAGCTCATGTTGAATGGATTCAAAAGACTCTCGTATTTTATGCCGAACTGGAAGAAACCAAGTTCAATTTATTTCATCAATAGTCGATTTGCTGCGAGCGCCTATTGTACGGATGAGTCCATCGCCATTGGACAAGAACGTTATTTGGGTCCAAGTGAAAAATTGATTCAAGAACTTCCATCCAATCAGTTTTATGGCTGGATTAAAGAAGCGATGCAAGAGAACTTTGTGGAATCGGATGCACTTCTCGTTTGGATCAGTTCACACGGAATCGAAGAAACATCCGATAATTATGCAAGTGAAATGATTCGCTGGGGAAAAATGTTATTCCTGACGCACATTTGTTTACCAGAACTACCCGAATCCGATGTGTTGCGTTACTCCAAAAAGGACTACAATTGGGCAGTTGCGAGCGAGAAAGCGTTCTGGGAATACTTAGTTGACGAAGAATTACTCTTCAAAACAGACGAAGAAACCCGCATGAATTTCCTACACGAAGGTCCATTTACAACAGGATTACCACAGGAAAGTCCAGACCGTATGGGAAGATTCATGGGCTACATGATTGTGAAACAATACATGGAAAACAATGACGTGAGTCCGAAAGAATTAATGAAAATACCTTACAATAAAATTCTCCAAAAATATCAAGTTAACTAATTATGAGTGATCAAATTACAAAGAAATCCGACATCGTAATCACGGTTGGATTAGATGCAAACCAAATTCCATCTGCGATTAAATGGAGCGCGGTAGACACAAACGTTACCGATGCCGCAGCATCCGCTTTTTTACTTTCCATTTGGGATCCAAAGGAGAAAAACACGATGAAAATCGACTTATGGACAAAGGACATGAGCATTGAAGAAATGAAACAATTCTTTCATCAAACTTTGCTGACAATGGCCGATACTTTTGAAAAAGCAACAGGTGAACATTTAATTAGCGAGGACTTAAGAGATTACTGTTATCATTTCGCCACTAAAATGGAAATCCTACCAGAAGAATGAAGTTCACGTTAGAGAAAATGCACACGAAACACGAGGAAACCGTTCAATACTTCCTCCCTACTCATCCGGAAGTCGTGTGTTTGAATGATTTCATTGGGAAAAAAATTGAATTGCACTGGACAGGCATCATTACCTGTCGTACCTGTGCCAAAAAGACCAAAAAATCCTTCGGTGAAGGGTTCTGTTTTTCTTGTTTCAGCAACGCAGCGGAAGCAAGTCCCTGTATTTTACACCCAGAATTGTGCGAAGCTCATTTAGGGAAAGGACGCGATATCGAGTACGAAATAAAACATCACCTTCAACCGCATTACGTGTATCTTGCAGCGACGGACATCATCAAAGTTGGTGTGACACGCGCAACGCAGATTCCTACACGTTGGATCGACCAAGGAGCAAACAAAGCCATTTTGTTGGCAGAAGTTCCCAATCGTTATTTAGCTGGCGTGATTGAAGTTGTATTGAAAGATTTTTACGCAGATAAAACAAATTGGCAGAACATGCTGCGTGATATACAAGATGATTCCATCGATTTGATCGAAGAAAAATGGCAGGTATGCGATGAATTACCCGCAGACTTGGCTCAATATTGGTTGGAGAATGATGAAATTCTTACCTTTAACTATCCAGTTGTTACGTACCCAAGCAAGGTGCAATCGATGACTTTTGACAAA
>CALQBB020000041.1 GCA_943328715.2 Polynucleobacter meluiroseus
GTGATTCCGGTGCCGGTTAAGGCGCTGATCTGTAAACTATCTGTCAAACGCGAGGTGTCTAAATCGACTTTGTTCGTCAATAACAACACATGTTTGTCTGGATGTTTTTCACGTAGGTCTTTCACCCACGCTTCGGTTTCATCAAGGTTTTCGGAATCGGAAGCATCGGCTAAACAAAGGACAATATTAGCCTGTTCGATTTTCTGCTGGGAACGTTCAATTCCCATGGCCTCGATGGTCTCCGTGGTTTCACGGATTCCTGCAGTATCGATTAAGCGAAATAAAATCCCATCGATATTTAAGGTTTCTTCGATGACGTCGCGTGTCGTTCCGGCAATACTGGAGACAATCGCACGTTCTTCGCCAAGCAATTGATTCAATAAGGTGCTCTTTCCTGTATTTGGTGCGCCGACAATGGCTACTGGAACGCCATTTTTAATCGCATTTCCTAGTTGAAAGGATGATGCCAAACGTCGAACCATGTGCAATACCTCCGCGACCATGTTATTCAAGGCACTGCGATCGGCAAATTCCACATCTTCTTCTGCGAAATCGAGTTCTAATTCAATTAATGAAGCAAAGTGAATCAATTTCTCACGCAATTCTTGCAGTTCGCTAGAAAAAGTTCCGCGCAATTGTTTCAAGGCAATTTCATGCGCGTTTTTCGACTGCGAAGCAATCAAATCGGCAACCGCTTCTGCTTGAGAAAGGTCCATGCGTCCGTTTAAAAATGCACGCTGCGTGAATTCGCCCGGTTCCGCCATGCGAAAGCCTACGCTTCCCAGTGCTTGCAAAATTTGCTGTTGGATGTAAATCGAGCCATGACAAGCAATCTCAACACTTTCTTCGCCGGTGAAACTTTTTCCATCATCGAACAAGGTTACTAATACCTCATCAATTCGGACTCCTTCCAAATTCGAAAGCCAACCCAAATGAACGGTGTGTGTTTTTTGGATGCTTAAGTCTTTCGAGAATAACTTGGATACCAATGATTTTGAGTGTGGTCCGGATGTTCGAATGAGTGCAATCGCACCAATGCCATTCGCGGTGGCAAGTGCACAAATTGGATCCTGAGCAGCAAGTTTCATGGCACAAAAATACGGAGGATTCTTGACTTATTGGTTTAAATAACTCACATCGATCAAGCTATTGAAAAAGGCTTTCAACTGCTTTCTTTCTTGAGGACTCAAGGTAAATGGAACGATGGTTTTGTTTTGTAAGGGATGTCCATTTCCGCCTTTGACGTAATGATCGAGCACCTCATCCATCGTGGCTAAACTTCCATCGTGCATGTAGGGGAAAGTCAAGGGTAAATTACGCAAGGAAGGAACTTTGAATTTTCCGATGTCCAAGGAATCATGGTGAATGCGGAAACGTCCTTGATCGCTTTTTCCCTCGTAGGATGCGTAGAGTCCGTTGTTCTCCGCAACATAGGTCGTGAAATTCGGAGCGGGATGACATTTCGTACAATACAAGGTTTCAGAAAACAATTTCCATCCGGCTTTTTCCGTTGCATTAATCGCGTTTTTGTTTCCCTTTTGGTATTGATCAAATCGAGAATTCATCGACACCAAACTACGCTCATACGCCGAGATGCTTCGAGTTAAGACCCACGCATCAAAATCGCGGCCGTAAATTTCTTTCGCTGCCTTTTGGTATTCCGGATCGGCCCTCAACACTTTCATCAAGTCCTTCATGTTGTGACCCATTTCCGTTTTTTCCTGAATGGGAACGATGACTTGTAACTCCAATGTTTCCAAGTGCGCATCAAACATCGCTGTTTTAAGGAAGGCTGCATTCAGAATACTCGGTGAATTACGTTCGGTACGTTGTCCTTTTATTCCCTCACTGACTGTTAAATTATCTGTAAAGGCTCTGCCTGGCTTGTGACACGTTGCACAGGAAACGGTTCCATCGATGGAAAGACGTGTGTCGAAAAACAATTTTCTTCCAAGTTCGATCTTTGCATCTGATTGTGGATTATCACTTGGAGTTGGAACGACAATTCCCGCGTTTAAATTCAAAGGACTCTTGCACTTCAACAAGGAAAGTGCGAGTATAAACAACAAAAGAAAGGGTCCGGAAAAACGAATGATTTTCATTAAAAAACCATTACTTGTCTACTTTGTTGTCCGTTTTGATCAGCAAACTGCACAAAGTACATCCCTGGTTTCAGTCCATTCCACGTAAATTGACCCTGAACGGATGAAAGGGATTGGCTTCGTAAGATTTTACCAGATTGGTCCATTAAATTAACCGTTAGCTCTTTTTCCAAGCCTGTCCAAGCACATTCAACGGAGCCTTCTGAGGATGAAAATTGCAGGATGTCTTTTTGTAAGGTACTCGTACTTGCAGTTGCAGATTGTTCAAAAACAACCTGCGTAGAAACATTCTGCATAACTTCTAAATTCAATCCATCTTCGCCATGTAAGATGCCGACACTGGCTAAATTAATGTTGTTTAACCATCTATCAATATGGCAAATCAATTGCACATCGATTTGATTCGGGTCCGAATTAGTTTGAATCACCGATGGAATAGAAACCGGCGCTTGGCTATGATCCCCAAAGTTATGTAATTGAAAGAAGGTTTCAGGGGTTTGATCATTATTGCCATCGGCCTTACCTTCCACAATCATGTGCATGTAACCAGCCGCCCATCCCCAATACATGGAGGGTGATTGAAAACTTAAAGCGTACGTTTCTGGATACAAAGAAATATCCTGAGCCATCGAACCTGATTGTGTATTAAAACGGCCAGGGACACCTACTAAAAAATTTACTTGTTCAATTTGATTGACCGCGTGGTATCCTAAAAACAGGGTGTAATTAGTGTCCCCAATTAAGTAAACAGATTCCGTTAAATCCAAAATTTGTCCTCCATCATGAACAATACTTAGATCACCTAGGTAATATTTTAAATACTCAAGCTTCACCACTTTACCATTATTGCCGGTGTAATTAGTTCCGGCTTGATATTCTTGTGCGCCGAACATTGGTTTTAAAGTAACAAAAAGTGCTTTTTGAGAAAAACCAAAAAGTGGAAGCATCAAAAGTAAAACAACTATTCTCATCGTTTATTTTTTATGAAAGATATACAATATTTCGTTTTTCATCAAACGGAATCGCTCGATTTGTTCAGGTGTAAAATGCTTGTTCAAATCGAATTCGCTTACCGTAAATCCCGCTTTTTCCAACCATTGCGGGTAGTCTTTACCGAATAAACGCACATGGTCCTTTTGCCAGAAATGTTTTTCGCGCTCTGCCGGACTAGTAATGCTTGGATCTTCGTAGGTCGTATCACGCGTAAAATCTTGAGGTACTTGCATAATTGCCCATCCACCAGATTTCATTACACGGAAAAGTTCACGCATGCATTGCAATGGATCATCGACATGTTCCATTACATGGTTGCAAAATACCACGTCAAAACGATTGTCCTCTAAAGGAATGTGATGCAAGTCGAAGTGAATATCTGCCAAAGGCGAAACCAAATCTCCCGTTAAATAGTTCAGGTTAAGTTGCGCACGAAAACGATCGATAAAACATTGTTCTGGTGCAACATGCAGAACGGATAAATTTTCCGCTGTAAAGAAAGTGCTTTCTTGTTGTAAATAAAGCCACATCAAACGGTGACGCTCCAAGGTTAGGTCATAGGGACAAAGAACATTTTCTCTGTGTGCCACGTCGGAACCGTAGGATAAAAACTTCGAAAAGGATCGTTCACAAACGGGACATTCCACTTTGTTTCCTCGGTACAAGGTCGGAGCAAAAAGACGGAAAATATAACTCAATCGGATGAGTAATGGACGCGGTAAACGATTCAATAATAACTTGTACAACTTCTTCACTATTCAAAGGTAAAATATAAAAGGCAGATATTGACTAAATTTGTACAATCTCATCCACAGAACGACCCATTTTTTATCGTTCGAACGTACTTTATATGTCCAAAAGACCTCCTCTTACTGAACCAATTGCAACTACAGTACCTCATGTTTTAATGGAACATGGACACCAACGCAACGATCCTTATTTTTGGATGAATCAACGTGATTCGAAAGAAGTACTGGACAACTTGCAAGAAGAAAATTCCTATTGCGAAGCGTATTTTGAACCCATCAATGGACTGGTGCAAGGACTTGTGGATGAATTTGAGGCACGCATTAATCCGAACGATGTGAGTGCGCCTTTTATTTTACAGAAGCAAACGTATCAAATCAGACAGCAAGAAGGAAAAGATTATTCAGTACTTATTCGCTGGGAGAATGATGTAGAACATGTTTTTCTGGATGAAAACGAACGTGCTGCTGGACATTCATTCTACGAATTGGCCGAATGGAGTCCGTCGTTGGACGACCAAACCTTGGCTATTTCCGAAGATTTTGTGGGACGTCGTAAATACGAAATTCGATTTCGCAAGAATGCGGATGGAAGTTTCTACGAGGACCTCATCCACGATACGGATGGCAGCATTGTTTGGGCAAACGATCATCAAACGATTTTTTACATTAAAAAGGATCCAGAAACCCTCCGTGAATTCCAAGTTTTTCGTCACAAACTGGGAACAAAAGAATCGGAAGACATCCTTGTTTTTCAGGAAGATGATGAACGCTATTATGTGAGCATTAGCAAAACGTTGGATGATGAGTTCATCCTCATTGCTTGTCACAGTTCCACGACTTCTGAAATTTCACTGGTAAACGCGAACCAAGCGGAGGACAAAACACAGGTGTTTTTGCCGCGTTCCGCAGGACACATTTATGAAGTCAGTCACCACGAAAATGGATTTTACCTTTTGAGTAATGACAATGCTCCAAATAAAAAAATACTTTTTACGGCTACGATTCCAGAGGATTTAAACAACTGTCAAGAAATTGTCGCGCATGATCCACAAATACTTTTGGAGGACATTTCTGTATTCAAAGACTTCCTGTTAATCGAAGAACGTCAAAACGGATTGCGCAAATTAAGAATCAAAACCGAAAACGAAGAGCGCTATATTTCCTTCGAGGAAGAAACGTATTTTCTTGGATTAGGTGTGAATGATTCCTACGACACAACGGACATTTTCTATACCTATAATTCCATGACCACTCCGTCAAGGGTGTATCGTTTTTCCGTCCTAACAGGTGAACAAGCAATCTGGTTTGAGAAAAAACTACTGGATCCCAACTTTGATTCAACGGATTATCAATCTGAACGCATTTGGGCCTTGGCCAATGATGGAACGCACATTCCCGTTTCCTTGGTGTATAAAAAAGGAGTTGATTTAAAAAAAGCTCCTTGTTTGCTCTATGGTTACGGTTCCTACGGATATACACTTCCGGATGTATTCAGTGCAACACGTGTCAGTTTACTCAACCGTGGATTCATCTACGCTGTTGCGCACATTCGCGGAAGCAAGTACATGGGAGAACACTGGTACGAAGACGGAAAATTCACCAAAAAGATAAACACGTTTACTGACTTTATCAATGCAGCGGAATACTTAAGCATGAAAGGCTATGGCGATGCGTCAAAGTTTTACGCGCAAGGCGGATCAGCGGGTGGACTGTTGATGGGTGCTGTCACCAACATGGCTCCATATCTGTGGAAAGGAATTGTTTCCCAAGTGCCTTTTGTCGATGTGGTAACCACGATGTTAGATGTAAGCATTCCATTGACGACCGGAGAATGGGAAGAATGGGGAAATCCACAAGAAGAAGAATTTTACGAATACATGTTGAAATATTCCCCTTACGACAATTTGCGTTCCATGCATTATCCAGCGATGTTTATTACGACTGGATACCACGACTCGCAAGTGCAGTATTGGGAACCCATGAAATACGTGGCAAAGTTGCGTGCCTTGAGAACGAATGACAATCCACTGGTTTTTGAATGTAATATGGATGCTGGTCACGGTGGAGGATCTGGACGAAGTAGCGAACGATTAGAAATTGCAAAAGTATATGCATTTATCTTGGACCTTGAGAACATTCATCAGTAGTCTTTGTCTGTTGTTGACAATGAGTTTGCCTGCGCAAACAAATCCAAACATCTTGGATTTTAGCGACGCGAAAATCATTTCGGCGGAAACCGGTTATACCTCCGCCCCTTTTACGTTGAAGTATCCGTTGACCAGCGAAATCGACAAAATCACATTTAAAAATAACCTAGCGCCCTTCTTGAGATTGGCTTTTAATTACAAATGGTTTGTCCTTCGCTTGAGTATTCCAAACATTGGTAACATCCGCGATGCGAGCAACTACGGGAGATCTAGACAATATAACTTGGGGATGGACTTCAGCCACAAGAAGGTCTATTACGACTTTGAATTCAAGTACATTCGCGGTTTTTCCATTCTAGATGCTAATCGCTGGGACAGCACACTGGATGAGGTTCATCGAAATTCCATTCAGCCGAAAATTCAGTCGTTGAATATTTCTGCGAACGCTTGGTATTTCCACCACAAGGATTTCAAAATGGGAGCTTTGCTTGGAAAACGCTCATATTACACAAAACTAGTGCATACATGGTACGTGAAAGGAACCATGAATTTCTTCGGAGTGGACACGAAAAATGCTGGACTTATTCCTACGGTTTTGCAAGATGAACAAAACTCAAAAACAATGAGTAGTACCTTTTCGGCCTTCGATGTCGGTTTCGTTCCAGGTTACGCTTACGTGAATCGTTTTAAGAATTGGCAAATTGCTGGTTGGGCGGGATTCGGGCCGGTCATTCAAGCGAAATACTACCAGGTAAACGGGGATTTCCGCGGCTTTTTAGGACTCGCGCCTCGTTACGATATCCGCATCATGGGTGGTTATACCACACCTAAACATTTTCTATTCCTCGTGACCGATTTTGACAATAAATCGATTCGCTTCAATGAATTGATCTACCACCAATCCTTCTACACCATTAAACTCGTGGGTGGCTATCGATTCCCTGTTAAGGAAAAGAAAAAACAAGGAATCATCGATCGCATTAAATGGTGACCGTGAATACTGCTTTGTTCTTTCCGGATAAAATCGTGATCTGATAAATTCCTTTTTTTGGGAAACTTAA
>CALQBB020000042.1 GCA_943328715.2 Polynucleobacter meluiroseus
ACATCTAAGCGGATAATGAAAAATTCTAAATCCATTCGGAGTCCAATTCCAGATGAGATTGCAATTTGTGGAACAAATGTATTCCATTGAAACTGACTGCCAATTCTACTGGCATCCTCTCTAAACGTCCAAATATTTCCGAAGTCCGTGAAGAGTGCCCCCTTGAACGTTGATCCTAAACTGAAACGGTATTCTAATGATCCCGCAAAGCGAATATCCGCAATTTGAGTAGCCAAACGATTGGTGTCCAAGTGATATTTGTAAGCTCCCGGACCTAATGCTCTTGCTCTCCATCCCCGATTATCATTCGATCCACCGCCAAAGAAACTGTAGTCATACGGCATTGCGGTTTTTGAATTTTTATAAGGAAGTCCTGCTCCAGCGGAAAGTTTCAGGTGCAAGGAAGATCCAGATAATACACGTTTACTCATGATAAATTGATTATCCAAACGTACAAACTGTGAATACGGTTGATTACGAAGTAAATATTGTCCATTCAACGTGTCCTGTCTTTCTCTAAACAGGTACAACAAGTTTCCTGCTGCATCGAAGGTTGAGTTGAAATAAATGGAAGTATTCAAGGCGTTTTTTCGCTCTTTTCCTTCTTTTAAATCCTTTTCCTTGTTATTATATTCATAGGAGAACTTGAAGTCCTGCCAAATGAATTGGTTATTGTATGTAGCGTTCAAAAAAACATCGTTGATTTGATTTAGCTGGTCTTGAAATTCAGCACTTTTTTTGATGGACACGTATTTGATGACTGATGCGCCCGGAAGTCCCATCTGAAAAACTTGGGTCTTACCTACCAAGAATTTCCACATGTAATTGAGCTGAAAAACACTGCGGTCAAAAATGCTTCGTTTCTCAATGTTGTAAGCGGTTGTCAAGACTGTTCTTGGTTTTTGACGTTTCCCTAACATCGTGACAGGCGTTGGGAATAATCCAGGTAAATCAAACTTTAAACTTGGACCAAATTCGAAGGTGTTGAACGTGCGTCCTTTTCCTGTTCCTACCGTCTGATTCGATTGATCTTGGAAGACCAACGGCTGAGACTCGAATCCACCTCCAAATGAAAAAGTCATTTTTCCAGCTCCTTTGCGGATATTTTTGTTCGTGTAGTTAAACGAGGCATTTGCACCAAGCAGTCCAGTTGAAGAGGTGAATTTGGGATCAAATCCATACGTTTGTTTTTTTGCAGGCTCAAGGAAATAATGTACTGCTAATTTATTTCCGGGTTGTTCGATGATAATCGGTTTGACAGAGCTAAAAACACCAAGTTGAACGATCGAACGGTAACTACGATCCAAATAGTACTCCTTATATTTGTTCTCACTCTCTAAATAATTCTGAAGTTCAAGAATGGATGGCTTGATCCATGGGGAGTCGCCGTTGTATGTAAGCGTAATTTTGCGAAATGGATTTGTGGTTCCAATCGGAACGTGTTTTTCCTTCAATTGCTTTTTTGAATAAAGGATTTCGTCGTAAACAAACGAATTAGTCGTCCTTAAAAATTGTGGAGCAATGGGATCATACAAGCTCAATTGTTGATCCTTCATGAGCTGTGCAAAACTAGCATCCACATTCGACGTATCCGAAAGATGGAAATACACATTAGAGACGGTCATCTCAACGTATGGAACTCGAATCAAACTATCCTTTTTAACTTCTGAAGGAACATAACGATCATCAAATTGAACCACTAAGCGAACCTTCATGGTTTGACGGTTCGTGTCCGCTGAAAAAGAAATACTGCTGGAAGAGAATTTGTATATTTGATCGTCCCTTAAATACTTCGCTACAAGTTCTCGGTAATCATTCAAGTAATCCGTATCAAAAGGCATTCCGAGTAGCGGATGCTCACCTGTTTTTTCGATGTGTTTTCTCACAAACGCAGCGTGCTTATCGCGTAGCAGTTTTGCACCGAGGTATTGAACGGAATCAATGAAATATTGGGGACCTGCTTGAATAACGTAACTTGGATAAGCAAAACGTTTTTTTTCATTAAGGACCAATCCACCTGTTACATTTCCATAGTAATGACCTTTTTTACGCAAATAAAATCCTAGTTGCTCAATACTCTTTTGATATAAAATGGTGTCAAAAACAATGGGTTTCTGTCCAAATTTATATTTAACTTTTTCCTTCCACAATACCTTTGTAAACGTTGCTTGATGGTATTCTTTTGGGAAATATGTGGAATCTCCTCGCTCGAAAGCCTTTTCATTACGCTTCGCATTGATTCGATCCACTTTTTCTTTTTTTCTTTTTTGTTTCCTTTCGAATTTTTGAAATTTCACTTCCCTTTTATGCGCAACACGAGCAGAATCAATGGCATTGTAGATGCGCAATTTAAAATTGATGTAAAAATTTCGCTGGTTTGGTTGTTGACGAACGATCAATCCAAGGTCATACTTATCGATGGATGAATTATCCTTCAGTTCGATCGAATTGTCTCGAAGAAGGTATTTACCCGCAGGAACATTTCGCGTTAAATCACATGCTGTTAAAACAAACAGAAGGATAATCGCAATATTTAGTAAATTCGCTCGATGTTTCATCTCCAAGTACAAAAATAACAATAATCAAGTTGGAAAAAATTTCGCTACAAAAGATAAAATGGATTAAAAGTCTTCACCTGAAGAAAAATCGGGACAAAGAAAAATTAGTTGTGGTTGAAGGCTTAAAATTGGTCAGCGAATTATGCGTTCAATTTCCAAAGCTTGTCCATTCCATTTATACAAGTGGAGATCTGGATACTTCGCTGTTGAATCATGTTGATTGTTACGCCTGTAACAACAATGAGATGGAGCGCATTTCACAGTTTAATAGTCCGTCCACCATGATTGGACTTTTTCATGAGCCAGTTGAAAAAAAATTCAATCCAAACGAACGCATTCTTGTTTTAGAAAGCATTCAAGACCCTGGGAATCTCGGTACCATTATTCGGACAGCAGATTGGTTTGGAATTAAACAAATTCTTTGCTCAGAGGATACAGTCAATTGTTTCAACTCGAAAGTCATTCAATCGTCGATGGGAAGCGCATTTCGAATTCCTGTTTTTTATGAAAACTTGACTGATTTTCTACCAAAATTGAATTCCACCATACACGGAGCGCTTTTAAATGGTGAAAATCTAGAAAATGTAGATCCTAATGAAATAAAAATTCTCGTCATGGGAAATGAAGGAAAGGGCATTTCACCATCCCTTCAAAAACATATCAATCAAGCAGTTACCATACCCGGATACGGACAAGCAGAATCATTAAATGTCTCCATTGCGACAGGTATTTTCCTTCATCATTGGTCTCAATTGAAATCATAGTGTCTTAATTCAAAGAAAAGGCTGTATTTTTGCAAATCCCAACTGCGAAAATGATTGATTTCGATTTATACGAAGCAAAGAAGCTTTACCCTTTTCAGGAACAAACCGTCAACCAAGTTTTAGAAGAACTTCGTAAAAACGGCACGAATTTTAATTTGCTTTACCAACTTCCAACTGGAGGTGGTAAAACGGTTATTTTCTCTGAAATTGCTCGTCGATTCATCGAACAATGGGGTAAAAAAGTGCTCATTTTAACGCATAGAATCGAACTTTCCGTTCAAACATCCCAACAACTTTCAGCCATTAAGGTTGCCAATAAGGTTATTAATTCAGAAGTGAAGCTTTTGGATGATCAAGACGAATATCAATGTTTCATCGCCATGGTGGAAACCTTGAATAATCGTTTGAATGAAAATGATAATTTCATTGCTGATGTTGGATTGGTCATTGTGGATGAGGCACATTACAATAGTTTCAGAAAAATCTTCCAGTTTTACGAGGATGCAAATATCCTAGGTGTAACCGCAACACCTTTAAGTTCGAATAGAAATCTACCACTAAAAGATAATTACAACAAGCTGTTGGTGGGCGAATCTATTTCGAATCTTATTGAAGGAGCTTATTTGTCCAATGCAGAAACGTACCAATACGATGTAAATCTACATGGATTGAAAATTGGAACAAACGGAGATTTTACCGTGAGTAGTTCCGATTTACTTTACAGCAACTTCTTTATGCAAGAAAAATTGATTTTTGCCTATGAAGAAGTAAGCTTAAACAAAAAAACACTGATTTTCAATGCGGGAATCGAAACTTCACGTCGTGTAGAAGATTCATTCAAGAAATTGAAATACAACATTCGTCACCTTGACTCTACTTTTAGCGATAAAGATCGTAAGGATGTTATTCACTGGTTTAAAGTGACTCCGGGAGCCATTTTGACATCCGTAGGAATCTTGACAACAGGATTTGATGAACCAACGGTTGAATCCATTATCATTAACCGTGCAACGCGTTCATTGACGTTGTATCACCAGATGATTGGACGTGGATCCAGAAAACTTCCCAACAAAAGTGAATTCCAAATCATCGATTTAGGAAACAATGTTCGTCGTTTCGGCTATTGGCAAGATTACATCAATTGGCAAGATGCATTTAAATTTCCAGATCGCTTTTTGGAATCCCGCATCTCCGAATTGGAAGACATGGAATTTGAGGTGGAATTTGAGTTTCCAAAAGGATTTGACAAATACATGCCATCGGCCATATTGGAGGAATTCAATATCAAGGATTGTTATTACGAATGTTTAGACCGTGGTGAAAAAGGAAAAGCTGCGATTGACCTGTCCATTGAAAACCATTTTAAAGCGATTGAGTCTGCTGCAAAAAACTTGGACCATGCACTTGATTTAATGCAGGTTATCCAGGATCACATCGAGCATCGCTTAAAGCATTACACGAAATGCATTTCCAAAAGCACGGACAACTATTTCAAGTATCTTTTAGAAACGTATAATCGTCAATTAGCACAAAAAATCAGATTGAATATCGAAGATTGATGCTTTTTCTGTAATTTTAAATGCACATGAAAAAAATCATTCTAATCTGTTTTTGTCTTTTACAAAGCATCTCCTTTGCGCAAGGAGCGAAATTAAAGACCTTCCTCGACACCAAGCAATTTTATGCTCCCAACGTTGGTAATTACCTAGAATTATACATGCAGTTCGTTTCCTATTCCGTCGTGTACAAAAACGAAGGAAATGGATTGAGAGCGAAAGTCCTGATTTCCGTTGAAATCGCTGATAGCTCTAAAACAGTTTTTACCGATCGGTATGTGCTGGAATCTCCGGAAGCAATTGATAGCGTGCAAGATGATTTTTACGAAATCCTTCGTGTCCAGTTGAATCCTGGCAAGTATTCTTTGAAAATCAATTTACTGGACATCAACAAGGAAGACTCTGAAATTTCCGGAGTTTTGCCTATTTCTATTGAAGATTTCTCTACAAACACGAAAATCTCTGATGTACTTGTTGCGGAATATGCTTACCCAAGCGATCAGCAAACGAATTTTGACAAATCAGGCTATCACATTATTCCCATGCTTTCTAGTTTTTATGGAACGGATTCAAAAACGTTACCCGTTTATTTGGAATTATATGGGACAGAGGAAATAGAAGACAGCACCTTTCAATTATCACATCGCATTATCAACATGAAAGACGCCAGTGAAATACCTGGATTCACACGCACAAGCACTTTGTTTAAATCAAGCGTTGTTCCCGTTTTTGAAACGATAAACATCGAAGAATTGAATTCTGGAAACTATCAAATCGAATACCGTTTGACTAGCAACTCAAATGAAATACTTTCGATTCAAACCTATGATTTCGAGCGCAGTAATGAGAATAATTACATGTTCACCATGGAAAATATGATGCTGGATCCTGCTTTTCAATCCTCCATACCATCAGACTCCGTCTTGTATTACCTTGAAAGTTTAATTCCGATTTCAAAACCTGCGGAGATTAAAAACATCATTGAAACCCTGAAATCTAAAAACAACGACGAAGCACGCAAACACATTCAAGGATATTGGGCAGTATCCACACCAACCAATCCTTATGAATCTTGGTTGAAATACAAAGCACAAGTCGTCTTCGTTCAGAAAATCTACGGGAATAACTTTCAAGAAGGATTTGAAACGGACCGTGGACGTGTTTACCTGAAGTATGGTGCGCCAAATCAAGTGAACGCACGAGAATCCTCTCCTTCCGAATATCCATACGAGATTTGGACGTACAATAAAATTGGTGTTTACAGCAACAAGCGCTTTGTATTTTACAATCCTGACCTCGTAAACAATGCCTACCGCCTACTACATTCAGACATGATTGGAGAATTGAAGAATCCAGCATGGCCGCAAATTCTTGCTAAACGCAACACATACAATGGAAATGTGGACAATCCCAACCAAAACAATGTCAATCATTGGGGTGGTGACAGCAACGATTTATTTCGTCAATACTAAGAAATGGATACTTCTTTAGCAATTGTCATTCTCAATTTCAACGGAAAACACCACCTTGAAACGTATTTACCAAGTGTCCTTGCCTATTCAAAGGAAATACCTGTTTTTATTGCCGATAATGCCAGCACGGACGATTCCGTTTCGTTTGTACAAGATAAATTCCCACACGTCCACCTACTCCAACAAAATCGAAATTTAGGATTTGCTGGTGGATACAATGTCGCATTAGAACAAATCAAAGGTCAATTCGATTATTACCTTCTGCTCAATAGCGATGTGGAAGTTACAGAAAATTGGATTGAACCATTGAAGGAATTCATGGATACACATGAAAACACAGCAGCTTGTCAACCTAAAATCATGTCTTGGCGAAACAAACATACGTTTGAACATGCGGGAGCTGCAGGTGGATTTGTTGATCTACACTATTTCCCTTTTTGCCGTGGACGTATTTTCGATTCACTAGAAAACGATGAACAACAGTATGACTATGACATTCCAGTAACCTGGACATCAGGAGCAGCGATGCTCATACGTTCAAACTTGTTTCATCAAGTAAAGGGATTTGACTCCGATTTCTTTGCGCATATGGAAGAAATTGATCTGTGCATAAGACTTGGAAACCTGGGTTTTGACTTCCATTGTGTTCCAGAAAGTACCGTGTATC
>CALQBB020000043.1 GCA_943328715.2 Polynucleobacter meluiroseus
CTGAATTTCCAACAGCAACAATGACTTCGTCACAAAGGGGTAAAATCGATCGGATGGCCTCCACAATTGGATAATCCAACTTGATGGCATTTCGAATAAACGTAAATCCAGAGACTTTCACTTTTCGTTACTTGTCCAATACTTTTGGAATGCGGAAATAGTCGGAATCCTTTTTCGGTGCATTTCTCAATGCCTCCTCATGGGTTACGGTAACTTTTGGCTCGTCCTCTCGCAAACGGTTTACTTCTTCGGACATAAAAATCAGTGGTTCCACATTTTCTGTGTCAATTTCGGACAATTTATCCACGAATTCAATCATGCGCTCCATGTCCTTTTGAATCGAAACTTTATCCTCTCCTTTAAACTCCAATCGAGCAAGGTGTGCAATGTGATCAATTAATTCTTCCGTGATTTTCATGTGTCAAAATTATTTATTTTCCTCGAATAAGTGTGGATACTCGCTTAAAATTGGTGCATTTATTCGATCAAAGCAAGCCTGACGAATTTCACTGATTTCCATCTTATTCAATTCCTCAACAGAGAAATAGGGATGAATGTACACACGAGAAATTCCAGGTTGAGCCGGACCCAAGATATCCGTTGGATCAGAGAAAAGCTTGTAGTTATTCGTAAAAGTCAATGGCAACAATGGAATCCCCATGGTTTTCGCCATTTTAAAGGCGCCGTCTTTAAACGGAATCATTTTGGGACACTGATGATCTGGAATCGTTCCTTCTGGGAATATCACAATGGACCAACCTTCCGCAACCGCTTTATTCGCCATGGAATATGCTTGTCCAGCCTTACTTTTATTCGCACGATAAACAGGTATGTTCAAGTTTTTGAAATACGTTCTCAGGATTGGATACTTTAATATTTCACTTTTTCCAAGGAAGACGAAGGGCGATTGAGGCAGAATCGAATGCAAGAGGAAAATATCCAAATACGACGTGTGGTTTGCAACAATGATGTATGGTCCTTGAGGCAAGGTCGCTTTTTCCATGACACGCACGCCATAAAAACAAAAAATACGCATCAACCAACTCCAAACAATGAATAGTTTAAAGCTGAATTTTTTCCATTTGGGATTCATGATCAGGACCAAGAAGAACGGATAGAATATCAAGGCAAAGATGCTAAACACTGTCGCAATGTAGAGCTTCCAAACCAATCCAAACACGCCGAAAAAATTACGCATAGTCAAAGATACGCTTTTCAGCACACTTTTGAATCCTTCGATTCCGCAGAAATGAGTAATTTTGAAAAAATAAACATCCAATGGCACGCATTTTAACAGGAATTCAAAGTACAGGAACACCTCACTTGGGAAACATCCTTGGTGCCATTCTTCCCGCAATTGAATTGGCTTCGAATCCAGCAAACGAAAGTTACCTGTTTATTGCGGACATGCATTCCTTGACGCAAATCAAGGAGGGAGAAACCTTGCGTCAAAACACCTACGCTACGGCAGCAACGTGGTTAGCATTTGGACTAGACAGTTCTAAAACAGTGTTTTATCGTCAAAGCGACGTCCCGCAAGTCACCGAGTTAATGTGGTATTTGTTGTGCATGTATCCTTACAATCGTTTAACATTAGCACATAGTTTCAAGGACAAAGCGGATCGTTTAGACGATGTCAATGGCGGACTCTTCTCCTACCCGATTTTGATGGCAGCAGATATTTTGTTGTTCGATGCAGAGATTGTTCCCGTTGGAAAAGATCAAAAGCAGCACATTGAAATGACACGAGACGTAGCTAATCGTTTCAACCTAGCTTATGGAGATACATTAGTCCTTCCAGAAGAACAAATCCGCGAGGACACCATGCTGATTCCGGGGACAGATGGAGAAAAAATGAGTAAGTCCAGAGGGAATTACATCGATATTTTCTTGCCGGAAAAACAGTTGAGAAAGCAAATCATGTCCATCGTTTCGGACAGTACGCCATTGGAGGACCCAAAGAATCCAGATACATGTCACACGTTTGCCTTGTATCAATTGCTCGCTAGCGAAGCCGAAGTACAGGCGATGCGAGAAAATTACCTTCGTGGCAACTACGGATTTGGACATGCGAAACAAGCATTGTTCGAATTGATCTTGAGCAAATTTGAAAAACAACGTTTGCGTTTCGATGAATTAATGGCGAATCCATCTGAAATCGATGCCGCACTTCAAATCGGTGCACAAAAAGCACAATCCGTTGCAAATGCCGTCTTAAAACGCGTTCGAACGAAGGTTGGTTATTGATTCAGACCTCAAGCAATCTTTCTCTTTTCCTTTTGTAGAAATTGTTTCAACTCATGCTGACTTGGCAATGCTGTTTGATACGTGGTGACAAATAAATTTTTGTCCATACCTCCCAAAGCATACTCCACCAATTCATCGTTTTTATCCGTGCACAGCAAAATACCAATCGGTGGATTATCATTTTTTTCCTGAACATGGCGCTTAAAATATTGAACATAGGTGTTTAATTGTCCCACATTGGCGTGACTAAATCCATCCACTGTTAATTCGATAAGGATATGACATTTCAGAATTCGGTGATAAAAAACTAAATCAATGAAAAAATACTCACCACCAATTACAATTCTCTTTTGTTGTCCTTCAAAACAAAAGCCATGTCCCAATTCCAACATAAAATTCCTTAAATCACTAATCAGCGCATTTTCGAAGTCTGATTCAACGGCTAAAATTGAATCAGGCAAATCCAGGAAATCAAAAACAAAGGGAGTTTTTATCAGAGACTGTACGGATGGTACTTCGTTCGATTTAATGGAATCTACCACCTTTCGTTTGTCTTTCGACAATTCCATTCTTTCATAGCTTAAACTATTGATTTGTCGCCTTAAATCTCGGACGGACCACGTTCCTTTAATCGCTTGAATTTCATAGAATTGCCTTTTATCCTTATCCGTAATTTTCATCAATTCTGTGAGGTGTGAAAAAGAGAGATTATCGATTAACTTCGAGATATCGTCACCTGAACCGATGGACGATGGAGATAACGCAGAGGTTGTTCGCTCTATCTTTTCGGGAATACTAAATTGTGCAGACACTGTCTGCATAATTTGAGGATACACAACATAAAACTGTTTGAACAATTTTAAATTCCGTTCAGATAATCCCTTTCGATTTAATGATTCGGCAATGGTTAGCTCTAATTTGGAACCATAGTTCGCTCGATCAGATCCATTCTGTTCATATTCAAAAAGGTATCCTCCGATCAACCAATTTCGTATGGTTAACAAACGGTCAATCGACTTTGCGGCTTGAGCGGTTAATTGACCATCTAACTGACTGATTTGCGAAAGAAGTGCGTTTAAATCATTCTTCATTGATTCGTTTTAGTTGATTGATTTTTTCACTGAATTTGCTTTTCATGAATGGTTCCACGATCAAAAGCAAATTGCGGATGATGGATACAAATCCTTCACCTTGCAATCAACGCAAGAAATCAACTAATTATTGTTCGCTAGATGTACTTGGACTATTCTTTCAGAGTAAGATGCTTCTTACTTAACTTTCGTAAACGCATAATTCAATCCCACTTTGAACCATCTTCCTGACATTTGGACAAATCCTGCCTCGACATAATTGGTATTCGTTAGATTATTTGCTTCAACAAACAGGTTGAATCCTTTTAAATTCCCAGAAATCAACTTGAGGTCAACCAATTGGTATGCTGGATTGGAAACGCGTTGAATGAATCGGTAATTGACTTGCAGACATCCGAATTTCGAAAACTGAAAACTGAATTTAGCGATCAATTGGTGTCTTAAGTTCGAATACGCGTAGCGGGACTCCACATTCGAGTCAAACACATGCGTCGCCTGAATATAGGTGTAGGACAAATCAAGGAAGTTCGGTTTAAATGCTGCAGGATACACGAAGGTTTTACGCACCGTTGCCTCCAAACCATAAAATCGGACTTCCGCAATGTTCACTGGCTTCCACTTATTTGGATTAGGTACAATCGCCGAAGAATCTCGAACCCAGTCGATCATATTGTATGTTTGACGGTAAAACGCGTTTGCTTCCATGTACAATTCCCCATTCTTAAACCATCCTATTTCTGCTGAATTCGCATATTCCGGCTTCAAATCTGCGTTCCCCATGTTTGAAGGATCGGAGTAATACAATTCTGTATAGGTTGGAATTCGGTTGCTTTTTGCAAGGTTCACATACATTCGATTTTGTTCATTAAACTGATATGCGCATTGGATACTCGGTAACACTTTCAATGGAACATCTGAATACTGAAATACGAGCATACTCGTTGTGGCAGTCAGCCTTCCGATTTTGTAAACAAGATCACCAAATGCACTGGAATATTGTCGGTTACGCAATCCCAAATTGGAACTATTCAGTTCTTCCATGCGGTACTCCACACCGACATGATACTGCCAATTACTCCCAAACTTCCCATTCAATATACTCTCTAAACTATAGGTTTCAGAGAAATGACGATTGGTGTAAAATCCAGGATCGTTGCGTTTAAGTCGGAATTCATCGCGATTGGTACGTGTGCTCAAACGATTGACCCATGTTGCCTTTCTAAAATTTACATTGTAACGTAAACCTGCAAACGCATTTTGAGTGCTTTCCCATTGATCTGGGAATTTGTTGGAGTAAAAACCATTCGCGCCGAAATGACGATCTGAATACGCCAACATCATCAACAAATACTGTTTTTTAAAGGTTTTTCCTCCTTCGTAGGAAATCTGTTTATTGTCAAAATCTGAATTCGACCAGTGTCCGTTTGAACGATCAAATCCCATTGATAACTTTTGATTCCATCCTTTGATGGGCGCGCTCATCGTTACATTGATTCCTGCCGTTCCAAATGACCCAGCATAGGACTGTGCTTTGACAAACGTTTTTCCCGAAAGGTTAGAAACAAAATTGACCGCTCCTGCAAGCGCACTTTGTCCAAACATATGTGTCGCCGGACCTTTCGTAACTTCAATTTGATCAATGGCATTCACCGTGAAAGGAATGTTCATCGCATGATGTCCTGTTTGTGGATCCACCATTTTGAATCCATTTACTAAAATCAATGTTTGTTCGAAACTACCACCACGAATACCGATATCTGCTTGCATTCCGTTTAAGCCACGCTGACGAACATCCACGCCGGAAGTATAGCTCAACGCTTCACTTAAACTTCGAGAAGGCAACATCGCCAATTTATCGGCTTTGAGCAGCGTCATCGATTGATTTCGTTTAAAATAATCTATTGGATTCCCTCTTCCAGTTATGATAATATCATTTAAAGTCAAGATTTTAGCTGGAGGGATAATAATGTCTCGCTGACCAAATGAGTGAATCGCTATAAAGAAGAGAACAAGAAGTATCGCGTTTTTATTCATTTCGTTTTTTTTGCAAAAATACGCATCGTAAGTTTTACAAGTGTATTTTAAACACCTTTTAATGGTAGAGAAAAGAAAAATCAGTAAGCTCCGGAACTTCACCAGCAAATTGAATGCGAATGAGGTGCTCACCTGGCAGTAAATGAACAAAATTACGGTCAAAGGAAATTCCCGTTTTTTGCGAAAAAAGCCAGAAATCAGCACAAAAAGCACTATTTTTCACCCAAACCTCTGCCGTTTTGTTCAATTTGTCCACATTTTTGATCGTCAGTTCAATTTGAACTTCTCGTTTTTTTGGTGCTGGTCCGACAACAAAATCTCGAGTGACGCCGTTCGATAATTCTACCCGAATCAGTTGTTCGTTTTTTGGAACGACGCTCCAAATCATTTTACTCTCTTGATAAGCCACGCTTGCATTGCCATCAACAAATAATGGAGACAATCCACGATCACCCGAATTCAAGGTATAAATCAATAATTTATATCCTAAATCTTGATTCTCCATGACATCGGACTTCACATAAAGTTGCACTTCACCTTTATCCGTTGTTTTCTGCAAAATAGCCACAGGTTGATAATCCTCACGCATGGCATAATGCAACGCTTTCCAATTTCCCTGGTAATCGATGCTCGACCACGTCGGTGCTGGCCAACAGTCGTTTAATTGCCAATATAAGGTTCCCATGCAACGCGGAGCATCCAAACGATGTCCAGATACTGCACTCGAAACGGCGTATCGTTGCGTCAATTGAGAGAAATAAACAAACTGTTCAAAATCCTTGCTTTTCCCGAACAATAAATTGGCATGCTTTTGAATCATTCCATTTCCTACGTAGCTTTTTTGGTGGTGCTTCATCACCTGACTGGACAAATTCCAATCAGAACGTTCGGAAAAAGACTTCAAGGTGGCAAATTCAGGAAAACTTTGGAATCCATATTCAGCGTTGAAACGTCCAATCTTCGATGCGAAATCGGACATCGGGTCTTTTCCGTGCCAAACACCCCAGTAATGCTGAGATCCATGATTGTAGAAATCGTCATTTCCCCAGTTGCTTAACGGAGAGGTGTGAATGTAATGTGTGTTGGTCCAGTTGGAAACGATTTTCGGCGCCAATCCTTTAAACAAGGCATTGTAGGCATTCAAAATGGTTTCTTGTTCTGAATCGGATAAATGGTATTGACTTTGAAATCCCCAATTTTTCCATGCGACATCCACTTCGTTGTTTCCATTAAATAATACGACCGATGGATGTGCGGAAATACGAGGAATCTGGTAATTGAACTCTGCTTCAACTGTTTTTAAAAACTCATCATCACCTGGATACATTGCACAAGCAAACATGAAATCCTGCCAAACCATGATTCCTTTTTCGTCACATGCACGGAAAAAAGCCTCTTCTGGATAAAATCCTCCGCCCCAAATACGTACCATGTTAAAGTTCGCCTTGGACATTTGTTCGACCTGATTGATCCAATCTTCTTCGCTAATGGATGCAGGAAAAACA
>CALQBB020000044.1 GCA_943328715.2 Polynucleobacter meluiroseus
ACGATCGGTGATTTTTGGTTATTGCCCGGTTCCTACATTGTTTTAACGGCTAATGCAAACCTCGGACTCTTTACAAACGTGGCGGGAGTCACGAGTTTTCCAAGCTTAAATAACGCTGGAGACCAACTTATGCTAAATGATAACACAGGTTTGCTCATCGATCGTTTAACTTACACCGACGAATGGTATCAAGATCCGAATAAACAAGACGGAGGCTATAGTTTGGAGCGAATAAATTTAAACGACCCATGCTCAAACTACGATAATTGGTCTGCATCGAATGATCCATCAGGAGGAACTCCGGGAACGATTAATTCCATTTTTAGTGCAGCGCCGGATGTCCAAAATCCAAATTTACTCTCATTAATTGCTTTGAGTCCGAACTTCTTGGAAGTATCCTTTTCCGAAGGAATGGATTCGAGCAGCCTTGCAAATACTCAAATCACTGCGAATCCAAATTTAAGTGTGCAAGCAACGTTTATTCAAGTGGTGAACGATAATCCAAACGGACCACCACAATTCATCGTTCAATTCAACGAGAATTTCCTTCCATCAACGACGTACCAAATTCAACTGGGACCTGTGGGTGATTGTTGGCAAAATGACACAACATTCATTGGTCAATTTACCTTGCCAGAGCAAGCCCAAGTAGGCGATATCGTGATTAACGAGATATTAGCGAATCCACTGAATGGCGGACAAGATTTTATTGAATTATACAACCGATCAACCAAAGTGATTGACTTGAAGGACTGGCAAATCGCGAATTATTACAACGATACCATTTCCAATTTAAAGACCATTTCGAATCACTTTATTTTGGAACCGAATTCCTATGTTGCCATTAGTGAAGATACCAGTTTTCTTCTCGAGAATTATCCCGCAAGTATTTCTGGTAGACTGATTCAAATGGATATGCCAAGTTATAACATCGACTCAGGAACGGTGTATTTATTTTACAATAGCGAACAAATCGACCGTGTTTCCTATTCCGAAGATTGGCAATTTTCCTTGTTAGACAATTTTGATGGCGTAAGTTTGGAGCGAATTTCGCCGAATGCTTCTTCCAACCAACAATCAAACTGGCATTCCGCTGCAGAGTCTATAGGTTTTGCAACACCCGGACGAGTAAACTCTCAGTATCAATTTGTTGGAACTACAGAATCCATCAGCCTACAAAAAGATGTATTTTCTCCCGATCAAGATGGATTTGAGGATATTCTTGTAGTCAATTATGCTTTTTCAGAAAGTGGATTATTAGCTAAAGCGAGAATCTTTGATGATTTCGGAAGAGAGATTAAAACATTATTCTCCAATGAATTAATGGGGACATCTGGTTTTTTCACCTGGGATGGTGTAAATGCCGATCAAGCAAAATCACCTATTGGAATTTACGTATTAGTCCTAGAAGTTTTCTCTGTTGATGGAGGTGTTATTTTAGCAAAAAAAATCCCGTTCACTCTAGCTGGCAAATTGTAACTTTGTAAAAACAAAACAATGAAATGTTCACTGCTCGCATTTAGCCTATTATTTTCCTTGACGCTATTCGGTCAGCGTTATTCCAATTCAGTTGGGCTTAGATTTGCCAATATTGGCTATACTCAGATCAATGGGAAGCATTTTATAAATGCAAATAATGCCGTCGAAATAAGTTTAGGTGGTAGTTCAAACTATGTTTGGATGCAAGGGAATTACGAGTGGCAACATCCATTGGTGGACGATGTTGATTATTACTTTGGTGCAGGACCCGGTGTGGGCATTGTATCCGGAAATCCTATTATGCAAAATTCAGCGAATGATCGATTTATGTTCGGGATGAATGGTGTTGTCGGTGTGGAATATACACTTCCAGACTACCCGTTTACCTTCTCTTTCGAGTCAGGACCATACTTACAAATCATTCCAAGTTTAAACTTGGGTTGGAACTTTGGACTTGCCGCACGTTATGTCCTCCCTTAAAAACACCTTATCTCCTGGATCCAAAAATTGGATTCCCAAGTTTTTTCAGCTCTTGGAAAAAGGAGTTATTTCCTTGGATTTAGAGCTCATTCAAAATGAAGAGACAGATTTAACACATTTCGTATCGCATCGAACTGGACTTGTCTATGGGAATGCTTTACACCTTTTGTTTTCCAATCAACTAGACTCATCGAAATATACCAACGATGAAAAACTAAAATTGCTGCTATTTGAAACGCTTATATTCACCTATTTACGTAAAAACCAAGGTGAATTTGATAAAGATGCGTTCATGGAAAACCTCATCGATTTTTATGGAAACACCAAAGATGGCGGCGTATTCGCATGGTTTGATCGGATGTTCACTGGGAAGAACAATCAAAACATTGAGGAAATATTAGCACACCGTATTCAAGTGAAAAGTACCTTTTTTGGCGCTAATTATTGGTTAAATCACTTGTCGAACGCCTTTATTTTTCTTGATGTCGTTTTATACCGTGCTTTTTTAGAAGGAAACATTCAATCGTTTTCACGTCATTACGCTGATTACGCCAGTTCTTTGATGAATGGAATGATCTATGCCGCATATACCGATGATAACGCAGAAGACAAAGAACAACGAGTCTTGTGGCACTTTTTAGCCTCAACTGAATTAGAAAAATCGAAAAAAGCACGTTTTGAGAACCGGATTTTGACGGGCGTCACACTGCGCGTCTTAAAAAAGGAACGCGTCGTCGATAAATTACTTTCAAAATTCACCGTTGAACTTGGACTTTTTCTCATTCAAGGAACACATCAACCGAATGAAGAAGAACAAAAGAAATTAGCATCACTAGGACAAGCGCTGGATTTATCAAGCAAAGAAATTCAAGAATCCATAGAGATGTGTAATGCCTACATGCTTCAAAACCAAAATGAAATTCTCGTTTTTCAATCCGAAACTGAAACCGGTTATGTTTTTAAAGCCTTCAGCAAGCGATGGATTCGAATATTAGGTCGAAATAAGGACAAACTTGTTCAAGAAATGCGTGAAAGCAAGGAATTGATGTCCTTGATTCAGAAATCGACCAAAGAAGAATTAAGTACCGAGGAAAAAGAACAAGTGCGCACCCAATTCCTTGATTTGATTAAGACCATGCCTTCATTGGCACTATTTCTTTTACCAGGAGGAAGCTTACTTCTCCCTTTAATTCTTAAACTTGTCCCTGAATTAATGCCATCCGCCTTCAAAGTGAATGAAATAGAAAAAAACAACGATAAAAAATGAACTGTAAGATCCACATATACCTTCTAAACGATTTATATTCACAAGAATTAGCTGATGCAGAACACGAAGGAAATCAATCCATTGACAACATCAAATACGAATGGGAAGATGAATTATCCATTTCGAGTGATGTAACTTCCGTGACAGAATTATCGGATGTCGATTATCCACTTGCAGGAATGAATGAGAATAATGAACCCTTTCAATTCGATATTCCAAACATGCATTTATTTGAAATCAGTTCTTCCGACGCGCCAAACGTTTACGTGGGTGCTTCAGAAAGCATCGTTTCATCAGCAAAGTTCGAAAAAACGGATGAAGCTTATACGATCGAAATATTCTTAAAAGATTACGAGCCAATGTCCAATCCAACACCCGGAATCTTCATTGCGGCAAAATCTTTCCCAAAAGAGTTGATTCGTTTATGATTGTATTAAAAAACATACAATTATCCTACGCTAAACCCATCATCAAACGGGCCAATTTAACTGTACATCAAGGAGAAATTCTCGGTCTTGTTGGGAAAAGTGGCGCTGGAAAGTCATCGTTGTTAAAAATAATTGCTGGACTTATTGATCCAGATACGGGCGAGATTTCCATCGATCAACACGTGCAGCCGCGTGTTCATCAATTATTGATTCCTGGATTTAAGCGCGTTGCCATGGTTAATCAGGACTTCAAGTTGGACGTTTACCACACAGTCGAGGAGAATCTTCGCGAAGCCGTTTTGCATCTGCCTAGTCCGAAAAGAGATAAGCGTGTTCAGCAATTACTTCGCTTGTTTGATCTAAAATCTATTTCAGCAACCAAAGCGCACTTAATCTCGGGAGGAGAACAACAACGCTTGGCGATTGCTCGAGCGATTGCGGATCAACCGGAAATTTTATTACTCGATGAACCATTCGGACACCTTGATGCGAATCTACGTGCACGATTAACGGAGCATTTAATTCGCCTGCGAGAAGAAGAAAACACCACGATAATTTTGGTTTCCCATGAGGGTCAGGATGTACTTGGACTATGCGATTCCATTTGCATTTTGAAAAACGGAATCTTGAGTAAAAAATACAAACCCGAATTTTTGTATTACCATTATTCCAATATACAACAAGCACGTCTTTTTGGACCTGTTAACGCGATTAAACAGGAAGAGGAAACCATACTATTTCGTCCAGATGAATACCGAGTTTCTTCCGCGAAGGACGCCCTTGCCGTTGATTTTATTCGTAGTATTTTTGTTGGCGGACTCTACCACAACTACTTTCAAACCGAAACAGGAGAAACGATTGTACTTTATCAATTTGAACGCTTAAATGACACCAGAGGAATCGAAATCGTTAAAAAAACGCAGTAAACTTACTTGGTACTGGGGCTTCACTGCGTTCAAAGAAGCACTTGTTACGTATGTTAGGGACGGTGCGTTTTACCATGGTGCCGCACTGGCTTACTATACCCTATTCGCATTTATTCCCATTATCTATTTAACGAGTTCAATCTTTGGTCGCATCCTTGGTCCAAAAAACATCAAAAACATGGTTTCGGATGTACTCCAAAATCAGATGGGTATGGAAGATAGTTCTTCCATCATGGAGGTCGTAAATGGCATGTCGCTGCACAAACCTAGCTTTTTCATGGAAATGATCAGTGTTGTTGTTTTGCTATACAGCTGTTCCGCCTTTTTTGTCTCCTTGAAACGCAGTTTGAATGAGTTTTTTATGGTTACAAAGAAAAACAGACACGAAGAGAATTTATTCATGGATATCATCGGCTTTCGCTTTATTTCCATGGGACTTTTAGCGGTTTTCGCCTTGATTATTATCCTCTTTTATTTTGCACAAGTATTTATCTTTTCTGCCATTCAAAATTGGAATCATTACCATAGTGGTTTTATCGATTTTTCGCTAAATATGCTGCAAAACATCCTAACCATTGGAAGTAATTTAATGATTTTCACCTTGGTGTTTAAATTCATTCCGGATGCAAAAGTCCAATGGAATGTTGCGTTCAAAGGCGCGATTTTCACCTCTATTTTACTTGTGCTCAGTCAGTTTATCATCAACTATTACCTGCATAATTATTTTGTGCTTGGAAAAATCGGGATTGCAAATTCCTTGTTCGTCGCATTGGCATGGGTGCATTATTCCGCGCAAATCGTCTTCCTTGGAGCAAAATTCACCTACGTGGTTGGAAAAATGACCGGTCAGAACATCAAGTAATTCCTACAGTAATGCGGGTGGTTTTCTGATTTCAATCTTCGCGTCTTTAAATATCGAAGAAGTGTTGCGAATGCTAAACAAGAAACTTTTGTTTCCGCCGACTGGAACATAGTAGAAGGACAAGGCCCAACAGTGTAGGTTTCTATTTAAGGAGAAATAGGCGTTTGTCAAGCGGAATTCTTGCACATTAAAATTCAAGTTTCCGGATACATTCCATCGTTTCGTCATGCTGACATCTCCACTGACAACAAGTGTTTGAGCGAAAGTGTTTTTCGCCGGATTCGTGCTGGAAATGGATTGATTCACATTGATCGAATACACATGAGATAAGCTCATTTTCCATGGGATATCGAAGTAAATGGCACGTTCAGGATGCAAGGCATAGTAATTAAACTCTGAATTCCAATTTTGCTCATTGACCGTGGAAGTACTATTTGCTACTTTTTCACGTGATTTTTTCGGAGCAATCGTAATGGAAGTCGTGAAGTTCGTACCTAAAAAACGGCCGAGTCCCTGCTGACTTGAAAACGCATACTCCTTCACTGTTTTCCCTGTGCTTGCATCCCATGCATATGGACTAAAATTGGCGCCTGAAACAAAATTTATCCAATCCGCAGGACTAATTCTCAAATTCAAGGAAAGGTTAGATAAACGCATGGAATCCTTCATGAAATCATAATTCCCATTGATGGACAATTGATCGATCACACGAATTTTACGGAATCCAGTCAAGGTATCTTTGTCGGACTTTACTTTTAATTCCATGGTATTATTGATGCCAAAATTCAACATGGAAGCTTTCTGATTATTCCCAACGGTGTAAATAGAATTTTCAAAAGGAGAATATTTAACGAGCGCTTGATTTACGCCAACATTAGCTTGTGACAATTCATTCAACTGGGGGACATAACGGAATCCGACCGAAGGGGTAATCAAATGACGTAGTTTAGGTTTGTTCTTTCCAACGAATTGATAATAAGAATAAATAACACTCGTCATACTTACACTGAAATTGACTTCATGAGCCATTCCAAATTGTTGCAAGGTGTCATTTTGAGACTTGTTTGCAATGGGATCGTAGAACTTTTGAATCTGTTGAAAGTTGATTTTATTACCATAATTAATCGATGGATTGATCTTGATGGCATTTCCAAAAAGTCCGCTTGTTGTTTGAATGGCCATCGATTGAGAAATACCATTCATGAATTGTTGCGAAATACCGTTGAAATCACCCACAGATAATAGTTGATCAGAAAAGTTTGATCTGTTTTGTCCTTCGAGGTTGTAGGTGACCCCTATGCGTTCGATGGTCTTTTTCCAATTCTTATCACTAGTTTTAAACGTATTTTTAAAGGGAAATACACGC
>CALQBB020000045.1 GCA_943328715.2 Polynucleobacter meluiroseus
AAATCAGCTCCGGCAGCAAAAACTGCATCCCATAATTTGTTGGCATCTTCGTTTTTCACATAGACTTCAAATCCACCTGAACCAGTGTAACCTGTTGCTGAAATCATCATGTTCTCAATGCCAGCGAATGTCCCGTGTTGGAACGTATAATAGGTCATGTTCGATAAATCGATGTCCGTCAAAGATTGCATTGCTTCCGCGGCTTTTGGACCTTGGATTGCCAACAAACTGTATTGGTCAGAAAGATTTTCCATTTCAACGCCTAAATCGTTTAATGATGAAATCCAATTCCAATCCTTTTCAATGTTGGAAGCGTTTACCACGATGAAATACTCTTCCGCATTCACGCGGTAGATGATTAAGTCGTCCACAATTCCACCCTTGCCATTCGGCATGCACGAATACTGAGCTTTGCCATCAAACAATATGGAAGCATCGTTGGAAGCAAACTTTTGAATCAGGGCCAAGGCATTTGGACCACGTAAAACAAACTCACCCATGTGTGAAACATCAAAAACACCCACTGCGTTGCGCACGGTTTCGTGTTCAGCATTCACACCTTCGTATTGTACGGGCATGTTGTATCCGGCAAATGGAACCATTTTCGCTCCAAGATCAATGTGTTTTTGTGTGAGTGCAGTGTTTCTCATGTGTTGCTGTTTTTCAGTAGATAAATTTCGATTATTTTTTTATGCGCTCCACATAAATACCAGTGCGCGTGTCGATTTTGATCACCTCGCCATTATCGATAAACAAAGGAACTTTTACTTCTGCTCCTGTGGCTATCGTTGCTGGTTTCATTGAGTTTGTTGCGGTATCTCCTTTTACGCCAGGCTCCGTGTAGGTAACTTCAGAAATGATGTACATTGGTAATTCAACTACTAATGGCATTTCTTCTTCCGCGTGGAAAAGGATGTTCACAATCATTCCTTCTTGTAAGAATCCAGGTTTTTCAACCATTTTCAACGGAATATTGACTTGCTCATATGATTCATTGTTCATGAAAACATAGGATTCAGCCTCTTGGTACAAGTATTGGTATTCACGGTTTTCAATACGAACTGGATCAATTTTGTGTCCAGCTGAGAAGGTGTTGTCAATCACTCTTCCCGTTTCAATTTGACGCATTTTCGTACGCACAAACGCAGGACCTTTTCCGGGCTTAACGTGTTGGAATTCGATGATTTGATAAAGTTTTTCATTGTGACGGATGCACAATCCATTTCGGATGTCGGAAGTATTAGCCATGGTTCAATTCAAATTTGGAGGCAAAGATAGGATTTTGAGCCGAAAACACAATTGTTTCGACTGAAATTCCTTCGAAACACGGCGTCGCTTTCCGAACTTTCGGATGATTTCAACTTAGTTCTTGAATTAAAGGCCTTTATCAACGGAAATTCGTTCATAAAAAAGCAACTTTCGTTGTGTTTTCAGTCCTTCTAAAAGTTATTTTTGTTATTCCGAAAACCTCAAAAATCGAAATGGCAGAAAATCAATATACGGAAGACAACATACGTTCCCTCGATTGGAAGGAACACATTCGTCTTCGTCCCGGAATGTACATCGGGAAATTAGGTGATGGTGCAGCAGCTGATGACGGGATTTACATCCTTGTGAAAGAAGTCGTGGATAACTGTATCGATGAGTTCGTCATGGGGAATGGTAAGCGCGTCGACATCAAAATCAAGGATGGCAAAGTGTCTGTCCGCGATTATGGACGTGGGATTCCGCTCGGGAAAGTAGTGGAAGTTGTTTCCAAAATGAATACCGGTGGTAAATACGACTCCAAAGCGTTTAAGAAATCTGTTGGATTAAACGGGGTCGGAACAAAAGCCGTGAATGCGCTTTCATCTTATTTCATGGTGTATTCGGTGCGTGAAGGAGAGAAGGTAGCTGCGGAATTTTCCAAAGGAGAACTTGTAAAGCAATACCCAATAGAGAAAACGGATGAAGTAAACGGAACCTACGTTGAATTCATCCCAGATGAGGCCATCTTCAAGAAATATGCCTTCAAAACGGCGTATTTGGATAAAATGATGTGGAATTATTGCTATTTGAATCGTGGTTTAGCCATGTATTACAATGGGGAGAAATTCCAATCCAAAGATGGATTAAAAGACTTGTTGGAAAATAACATGGACGGTGATCCGCTTTATCCAATTATTCACTTGGAGGACGAAGACATCGAAGTAGCATTTACGCACGGAAGAACGTATGGCGAGGATTATTATTCCTTTGTTAACGGTCAACATACCACACAAGGTGGAACGCATCAAAGTGCTTTCCGTGAGTCCGTAGCGAAAGTGATTCGTGATTTTTACAACAAAAACTACGAAGCATCGGATATTCGTCAGTCCATTGTGGCGGCGATTGCGGTGAAAGTGATTGAACCGGTCTTCGAATCACAAACGAAAACGAAACTTGGATCGCAAGAAATCGAACCAGGTGGAAAATCGATGCGTGCGTTCATTAATGACTTCTTAAAAGACAAACTCGATAATTACCTGCACCGCAATCCGGATGTAGCGGAAACAATCGAAAAGAAAATCAAGCAGTCAGAACGCGAGCGCAAGGAATTGGCTGGAATCCGTAAAATTGCGCGTGACCGTTCGAAAAAAGCGAATTTGCACAATAAGAAATTGCGCGATTGCCGTACGCATTTGACGGACCTGAAGGACGAAAAACGCGAGGAGACGACGCTCTTTATTACGGAGGGAGACTCAGCGAGTGGGTCGATTACGAAATCCAGAGATGTGAGTACTCAGGCGGTATTCTCCTTGCGAGGTAAGCCTTTGAATTGTTACGGATTGACCAAGAAAGTTGTGTATGAAAATGAGGAATTTAACTTGATTCAAGCGGCTTTGGACATTGAAGACGACATGGACAATTTGCGCTACAACAAGATTGTGATTGCGACCGATGCCGATGTCGACGGAATGCATATTCGCATGTTGTTGTTGACGTTTTTCCTTCAGTTCTTTCCAGATTTGGTGAAGCGCAACCACGTGTATGTATTGCAAACACCGTTGTTCCGTGTCCGCAATAAAAAGAAAACGATTTACTGTTATTCTGATGAAGAACGCCGCAATGCCATCGAAGAAATTGGCAAAGGTGCGGAGATCACGCGATTCAAAGGACTCGGAGAGATTTCACCGGATGAGTTTATTCACTTTATCGGTGAGGACATCCGTTTGGAACCTGTCCTATTGACAAAAGACAATTCCATTGATTCGATTCTTTCCTATTTCATGGGTAAAAACACCCAAGAACGTCAAGAGTTTATCATTGATAATCTCCGCGTTGAGAAGGATGTGGTGGATCAAGGGAAATCGGAACTTAGTACAAATGAAATTGAAATTGCATCCTAAATCATGGCGGAAGACGAAATAGAAGACTTGAATCCATCCTTGGGAGATGAACATAATCCATTTGAAAATAAACAGGTGGATGAGAAAATCATTCCCGTTGGTGGACTGTATCAAAATTGGTTCTTGGATTATGCCAGTTACGTAATTCTTGAAAGAGCCGTTCCGGCATTGAACGATGGACTAAAACCCGTTCAGCGACGTATTCTACACTCCATGAGAGAGTTAGAAGATGGACGCTACAACAAAGTCGCGAACATCATCGGAAACACCATGAAATATCACCCGCACGGGGATGCTTCGATTGGGGATGCGTTGGTGCAACTTGGACAAAAAGACTTATTGATTGATTGTCAAGGAAACTGGGGAAATACCTTAACAGGCGATGGTGCAGCAGCTCCACGTTACATCGAGGCACGTTTATCAAAGTTTGCCTTGCATGTGGCCTTTAATCCAAAAACGACGAATTGGTTGTTGAGCTACGATGGACGAAACAAAGAGCCGGAGCAACTTCCAATGAAATTCCCACTTTTGTTAGCACAAGGAGCAGAGGGAATTGCCGTGGGAATGGCGTGTAAGTTCTTACCACACAACTTTATTGAATTAATTGAACAGTCAATCAACCATTTACGTGGAAAAAAAGTGGAGTTACTTCCTGATTTTCCAAACGGTGGAATGGCTGACTTTACAGGATACAACGATGGATTACGCGGTGGACGTGTACGCGTTCGTGCGAAGATCAAAAAGGTCGATAACAAAACCTTGACAATCCACGAAATTCCGTTTGGAACAACGACTGGATCCTTGATTGAGTCCGTGATCAAAGCCAACGACAAGGGAAAAATCAAGATTAAGAAAATCGAAGACAATACATCTTCGGAAGCGGAAATCATCGTGCATTTATTCCCCGGAGTTTCTCCCGATAAAACGATTGACGCACTTTACGCATTCACGGATTGTGAAGTGTCAATGGCGCCAAACTCCTCGATTATCGATGGAGATAAGCCCCGTTTTTTAGGCGTAACGGAAATCCTGAAAATCAACACGGACAATACCGTTCGCTTGTTGAAACTCGAATTGCAAATACGTTTGGACGAGTTAGAACGTCAATGGCATTTCTCTACTTTGGAGAAGTTGTTCATTAACAACGAGATGTACATCGACTTTAAGCACTACAGCGATCGCGAGGCCTTGTACGAATATTTGTACAAACGTTTCGAACCGTTCAAAAAACAGCTAATTCGTGCGATTGAGGATGAGGATTTACACAAATTGACACAAATCCCGATGATTCGTATCACGCGATTTGACTCCACGAAAGCGGATGATGCCTTGTTGAAAATCGAGGAGGAAATTCAAGTGGTGAAAGCGCATTTGAATAACTTGGTGGAATACGCCATCGATTATTACAAGGATTTAAAAAAACGTTTTGGAGCAGGTAAAGAACGTAAAACGGAAATCAAAGTATTTGACAACATCAGTGCGACGAAGGTAATTATTGCGAACCGCAAGTTGTACGTGGATTACGAAGAAGGATTCATCGGTTACGGATTGAAGAAAAACGAACCAATTGGTGATTGTTCGGAAATCGACGACATCATTTGTTTCTTTGCATCCGGTAAAATGATGGTGACCAAAGTTTCCGATAAGAAATTTGTCGGCAAGGACTTGATTTTTGCCAGTGTTTGGAAAAAAGGAGACACGCGTACCATTTACCACTTGTTCTATCAAGACGGTATTGGTGGGGCGACGATGATGAAACGATTCTACGTGAATTCCATCACGCGTGATTCAGAATACGATTTAACCAAAGGAGCAAAAGGATCGAAGATGCTCTATTTCTCTGTCCACCCGAATGGTGAACGCGAAGTAATCACGGTTTTATTGCGTCCAAGACCACATTTGAAACGTTTGCGTTTCGATGTCGATTTAGGCGAACTACTCATCAAAGGACGAAATTCAGCTGGAAATCGTGTGACGAAGGAAATCATCCAGAAAATTGTGCAAAAAGAAGTCGGCGGATCCACGTTGGCAGCTCGTAAGATTTGGTACGATGGCATCGTTGGACGACTCAACGACGAGGGCAGAGGAAAGTTTCTTGGTTCCTTCAAAGGAGACGACCGCATTTTGACTTTGTACCGAAATGGAGAGTACCGTTTGAGTTCCTTTGATTTAGCGACGCATTTCGACGAGGACATGGTTCACATCGAAAAATGGATCCAGGATCGTCCTATCTCAACGGTGTATTTCGATGCAGAGAAAGAATTGCACTACGTGAAACGCTTCATTTGTGAAGTCCTTTCGGACAAACGTGTTTCGTTCATCAGTGAGTATGCAGGTTCCTATATGGACATTGTATCGACAGCTTATCGTCCAGAGGCGAAGATTGTGTACAACAAATTACTGAAGGAAACGAAGAACTTGCCAGATAACGTCGTGAATTTGGCAGATTTGATAGATGTCAAAGGAATGAAAGCGCAAGGGAATCAGATGACGAAACTCAAGGTGAAGGAAATTGTCTTGACGCATCCAATCGATGAGAGTCCAGAGCCATGGCCAGAGCTAAAAGTGAACACAGAAGCTGGAGAGGATGCCGATACAGAAATCTTAGAAGAAGACGATGACGCCGGACCAACCCCAAGCATGGAATGGGATTTAACCAAGAAAGAAGAAGAAGACAACGAGGACCAGATTAAGTTGTTTTAGAGCGTTACATTAAACCAGCTTAGATAGATGGAAACGGGAATTAGTCCTGCAAAAACATGGAGAATCAGTTCCTTCCTTAATCCAGCGCTTGTGTTGCTGCTAGGTATTTTCGAACGTCAATTAGCGATAGAACTTCTATTGTTTTCAGTTTTGATTTCCATTGGTTTATTGATTTGGGAAGTCATCTTTTTTATGCGAAAAAGGAACGCGTCATTTTCAAGGTATTTATCGATTAGTTTAAATTTAGTTAGTTTTATTGTGGTGGTCGTCATGTGTATATTCCATCTCATGATCGCGAACTTCGCACGTTAATACATAAATACGGCCCCGCTGGATTTGTAATCCTGCGGAAGTACAGCTCCGCTGAAAAAGAATACAAGAAAATTGATAATTGAAAAAAGGAAATTCAAAGTTAACATTCAAAAACATGATTAGAAAACTAACGTTTCTCTTGTGTTTCTTTTTATTTTATTCGTGCACAAGAAAGGATGAATTAATAGGTGATTATTACAACAACTTTGGTCAGAAATTATCAATAAAAAACAATCATAGTTACCGTCTTTATGATCTGAATCATTCAATGACTTATGGGAGATGGAAGATTGTTGAAAATGGACAGGTTTTATTTTCTGATTGGATAGATGATGAAAATAAAA
>CALQBB020000046.1 GCA_943328715.2 Polynucleobacter meluiroseus
AAATTGGCGAAACGCGCTGGATTGTTACATGACATCGGTAAAGTTCCAGATGAAGAGCCAGAATTGCCTCACGCAATCTTGGGAATGAAAATCGCTGAGAAATTTGGTGAAAAAGGAGACGTTCTAAACGCCATTGGAGCTCACCACGACGAAATCGAAATGACAACCTTGATTTCACCTATCGTACAAGTGTGTGATGCCATCTCTGGTGCACGCCCAGGTGCAAGACGTGAAATCGTTGAAGCATACATTAAACGAATTAAAGAACTAGAAAACCTTGCCTTGTCTTATGAAGGCGTTTCTAGTGCTTATGCCATTCAAGCTGGAAGAGAACTTCGTGTGCTTGTAGAAGCAGAGAAAGTATCTGATCAACGTTCTGAGGAACTTTCATTTAATATCTCTCAGCGCATTCAAACGGAAATGACCTATCCTGGACAAGTCAAGGTGACCGTCATTCGAGAAAAAAGATCTGTTAATTACGCTAAATAATCATAAGGGGAATTCGTTCCCCTTTTTTGTACACGATAAAATATGATTCCAGTAAATTCCTTGGTGATTTCTGGTCCGTGCAGCGCGGAAACCCGAGAACAAGTTTTGGAGACAGCCCTTGGATTGTCCAACGTTGGCATTGATTACTTTCGAGCTGGAATATGGAAACCGAGAACACGTCCAGGTGAGTTCGAAGGAATTGGGGACGTAGGAATCTCGTGGATGTGTGAAGTGCGCGAAACGTACGGTTTGAAAATAGCCACGGAAGTTGCAAAAGCCGAACACGTCGAATTGGCGCTCAAAAATAACTTCGATATGATTTGGGTCGGAGCTCGCTCCACCGTTAATCCATTTACCGTTCAAGAAATTGCAGAATCACTTCAAGGTACGAACATCAAAGTCATGGTGAAAAATCCGGTGAATCCAGACCTGAAACTTTGGATCGGAGCAATCGAACGCATTTGGAAAGCCGGAATAACAGATGTCAGTGCCATTCACCGTGGATTCTCTGTCTACGAAAAGACACGCTACAGAAATGACCCAAACTGGCAAATTCCAATTGACCTAAAACAAGAATTACCTGGAATCCCATTAATTTGTGATCCCTCTCATATTGGCGGTAGAGCACATTTGCTGATGCCATTGGCCCAAAAAGCAATGGACCTAAATTATGATGGATTGATGATTGAATCTCATGTTGATCCTTCACGCGCTTGGACCGACGCCAAACAACAGATTACTCCGGCTGAATTAAAGGAATTATTGAATTCACTCACTATTCGTAATCGAGCAGCAATTGACGAGGACGCCATGCTTGCCTTTCGAGAGCAACTGACGCAAACCGACGAATCAATCATTCAGTTATTGAAAAACCGCATGCGTATTTCAGAACAAATTGGAGAATTCAAGAAGGACAAAAACCATGTCATCCTTCAATCGAACAGATGGGAAGAGGCACTACGAAGCAATGTACTAAAAGCAAGCGCGGAAGGGATTTCAGAAGAATTTGTCACGCAACTTTTTAAATTGATTCATCAGGACTCCATTCGTATTCAATCTGATATTTTATCAAAAGATGACCGCGATTAATCCATTTCAGGTTCAACATGTCATTCACTCAAACGCTTCTAAAAGTGATGCGCAACGCTGTTTGATTCTTGCTGCTTTCTCCAAGAATCCAACTAGAATACTTGGCTTAGATCAGTCGGAAGATATCTCTGCGATGCTGTCCTGTATTCAAGAATTAGGTGCGAGCTATAACGAAGAAACATCAACGGTACATCCGTCATCACATAACTTCAGTGAACGCATTTGCTTAAACGTCCATGAAAGTGGCTTTGCCCTTCGGACATTAGCATTCGTTGGAATGGCCTTTACGAAAAATCTAACGATAAACGGGACAGGCAGCCTTCTTCAACGCGACCATTCGCAATTATGCCACATTCTTCAACAAATTGGCTTCACTGTTGAGTCCAATGAGTCTAAATTGCCCATACACATCAGCGGGACTGCCCGCTTTAAACATGTTACCGTAAATGGCGAAGCCGGATCCCAAGCAATCAGTGGTTTGTTTTTACTCGCTCCTTTTCTAGAGCAAGATTCTTTGGTATCCATTGAATCATTAACAAGTAAGCCCTATTTAGAAATGACCATTGCTCGCATGCGTGATTTTGGCATTGTTCTACATAGTTTGAATGATAACAGTTATCAAATTCCGGGAAATCAACTCATCCAAAAGGACGAAGTCCACATCGAAGGAGATTGGAGTGGCGCAGCGAATCCAATCGTTGGAGCGGTAATTTCAGGAAAGCTTGAACTACATGGATTAAACAGGTGTTCGTTGCAAGCAGATCGACACATCCTTCAAGTAATTCAAGATTTCGGAGCGACAATTACGTGGAAGGACGATGTGCTTTTCGTGCAACAATCCAAAACAAACTCGCCATTTGAAACAAATATTTCCGATTGTCCAGATTTGTTCCCCATTCTTGTGGTTTTAGCATGTGCTGCATCTGGAACCTCTAAAATCATCGGCGTGAATCGACTCCAGAACAAAGAATCAGATCGACTTTCAGTCATGTGTGAGGTACTAGAAAAATTTGAAATAGCTTTTCAACTTGGTTCAAGTGAAATTTTCATCCATGGAACCGGTCAGGTTGCAGGCGGTGAAATCGATACGCATAACGATCATCGTATTGCGATGGCTGCAACGATCGCTGCGTGTATTGCAAGAAAGCCAATTCATCTCACGGATGCATCTTGCGTCTCAAAATCCTATCCAAATTTCTTTAAAGACTTGGAATGTTGATTTACTTTCCTGTCATCTGGTATTGACTGTACTCAAAAAAATCCATCTCAATGTGCTTGAGTCGCTTTTCGATATCCTTGCGTTTCGTCGGCTTGATTTTCTCCTTCAACAAAAGCTCATAGTAATATTGCACTTTTTCCGGGTCGCGCGGTTCGATTAGGACATCGTACGTACTCGCTAAACTTTCCAATAAAAAGTCTTTATTCGCATAGTTCGGAAACAATTGTATCAAGGTGTCTCCGTAAGCAACCGATTGTTCGTAGGCCTGTAAATCACTGTATTTGATGTGCACTTTAAACAAACAATCTGCGGAAAAAGAATCCTCTGGATAGGCACGGTAGTACGCTAGCAAACGATTAATGAGCTCAATATTCGTCAAACTCGGCATTTTAGCGGCTTGAACCGGGTCCTTTTGAATAGCCATAATGGAATCTTCCATTTGCTTAATGCTCGTCTTTAGTTCTGTTTTTTTATCTGATTTTGCAGGTCCGCCACATGATTCAACAATCAGCGCAAAACTCAGGAGTGCAATTAAGGTGTATATTGATCTCATATCATTTTTGGTTTTTTACCACCTGGAAAAGACATTTTGTAATCGACGTCGATTCTCCCTGAGGTAATATTTTGTAGTCGCTTCGTTAACATTTTCTTTTTCAAGGGAGACAAGTGATCTGTAAATAAAACCCCTTCGATATGGTCATATTCATGTTGAATGATTCTAGCTGCATATCCATCAAATGTTTCCTCATGGAATCCCCAATTTTCATCGAAATATGTGATGAGCACTTTCTCTTGACGAAAAACGTTTTCACGAATTTTAGGAATCGACAAACAGCCTTCCTGAAATGACCATTTTTCACCAGATTCCTCTTCAATGATCGGATTAATAAATACCTTTTTAAAATCGGAAATTCCCTCCGCTCTCGGATCTGGTTCATCGTCTTCCTCGTCAGCGAATGGACTTCCATCCACGATAAATAAACGAATACTTTTACCAATTTGAGGTGCAGCGAGTCCAACTCCCTTTGCATGATACATCGTATCAAACATATCTGCAATCAACTTTGATAAGTCTGGGTATTTTTCATCAATTTCCTCAGCTTCTTTTTTTAGAACTGGGTCTCCGTAAGCGACAATAGGTAAAATCATGATGCAAAATTAGTGAATTCCTTATTGAAATGATTGTTGTGAAAGGTAATCTTGTAAAATCAAGGTAGCGGCTAGTTTGTCCACAAGTGACTTTTGTTTCATATGCTTTTTCTTTCCTGCAAGGTGTATGGTTTCCATCGCGCGCGACGAACTGAAACGTTCGTCTTGTAATACAATTCCACAATTAGGGAATTGTTTCGCTAAGACTTCCTGCAATATGCGGACATTCTCCGTAATATGCGTGTCTGATCCATCCAATCGCGTTGGAAAACCAAGGACAATCGTTGAAATGGATTCCTTGCCAAATAATTGAAGTAAAAACTCCATTAACGTACTTGAATCAACAGTCGTCAACGGACTTGCAATGATCGCATGATCATCTGTAATAGCTAGTCCCGTACGCTTTAATCCGAAATCAATTGCAAGTATTTTTGGCATCTAACAAAATTACGAAACAAAATCAGATACATAAAGATTTTACAGACAGTATGACAAATTGAAGATGATTGCTTAATTTCACGGAGCTATTTTTTTACTGACCGATGAAAGTCAACTTTTCGTACCATTTTCTCCTAAGCTTTTCCTTGATACTTCTTGTATCCTGTAAAAATGAACAGGGTAAATCTGTTGAATCCAATTCAACAAAAAAACGCATTGCTTTTACGGAAGAAAATAAGAACCTCGATGTATTTGAAAAATATGCGTTAAAAATCGATGGCAACAAATCACTATCCAAGATTCAAAGCTTGTTTTACACAGATTCTGACGGCAATACAACAGAGGCATACGCTTGGATTGACGACAAAATGGAGGTGCTGAAACTACAGCAAAATGAAAATATGGCTTCCGGAAAAAAAATAGAGCGCATTTTTTATTTCTTGAATGGACTCAAAACGATGAGTCGTCAAATCATTTATCATTATGAATTGAAAAAACCGTATTTCTCCGAGCAACGAAGTTATTATAGTTTAACCGGTGCCGTTATCGCCACGTTTAGTCGGTACTCGTCAACAGAGGAGTTAGATTTGATTGAACTGAAAAAAACGGACAAGCAAGAACTAAATCATCAACATGCCTTATCCATTATCAAACGCACTGGAGATTTCGAAACACGATTTCGTGGGTTTGATGAAGCTTTCGGAAGAAAATTCATTGTGCTAGGAACTGAAAACCAAACAAGTACCATTGCCTTTAACGTGGAAAGTCCGATTTTGAAGCAGTTGATAAGTGCAGAAAACAAACATAAAAACGAACGTTTGGAAGTTCAGTTTTCTCCAATCACTGAGCCAGATGGATTTACTTTTCAAGCACTGGTGGACTTAACTTATTCCTCAAAGGAGAATTAATGAACATTTTTCCTTTTTAAGCGTATTTACAACACAACAAACTATGACCGTTTTGATAAATAAAAATACTCCCTCTCCAAAATCGATGAAATACCTGTATCTTCTTGGTTTCATGTTCCTTTTCGGATTCCAGTCCGCTTGGTCACAACAAATGAAATTAAGTGGAATCATTTACGATACGTCGAATGTTGTTCCCTTAAAGAACGTTTCTGTCATGGCGCTTCGACTGAAAGACTCGGTTCTTTTAGGTTTTACACGAACAAACCAATTAGGTAATTTTGTTTTAACCGGCTTTCCAATAGATACGTTTCAGTTAATCATTGAACACCCAAAGTTAGAGACCCGAACTTTTTACATCATCGGAAGCAAGGATAACTATGACATACAAGTTCCACGCATTCAATTGTTGCAGAAAACACAAAATGTTCGCGAGGTGACCGTTCTAACCAACAGAAATGCAATTTACTTCAAAGGCGACACACTAGTTTATGTAGCCGATTCATTTAACGTCGGACAGAATGCGGTCGTAGAAGATTTGTTGAAGAAACTACCCGGAATTAAAGTCGCTGATGATGGAAGCATCACCTCGCAAGGAAAAGAAATCAGTAAGGTACTAGTAGACGGAGATGAATTCTTCGGCTCCGACCCTACTATCGCGACTCGAAATCTTGGCGCAAAAGGAGTTGAATCCGTTCAAGTCTACGAAAAGAAAAACGAAGATGCCGCGGTTGGTGAGGATGATAAAATTCAGGTACTCGATCTGAAACTAAAAGACAGCGCCAAAAAAGGGTACTTCGGTAAGATTTCAGGTGCTTCGGACTTTGGACTCGTTCGAGACAATCCATTCTACGAATCCGAAATCCTCTTGAACAACTTCAATAAAAAACAAAAGATTTCGGTCTTTATGTTAACCTCGAACACACCAAAGTCAAACTTTGGCTTTGGGGACATGAATAAATTCGGGCTAGACAATGAACGCAACAGTAGCGGAATGACGATGTGGGACCAGTCGAGCCGAAACAACTCTTCTGGAATCCCTCAAACCTTGAAAACAGGAATCTATTATTCAGATAAAATCGGAAAGACAGGGAAAATTGGATTCAACTACTCGTATATCGAAAATCGATTAAATGCTGTGACAAGCAGTCAATCTGAGTACTTTTTACAACAAGATAGCTCTTATTTCACCAGGGATTCCTCGGCTAATGTTTCTAAAAACTTGTCGCACCGTTTTAACTTAACGTATTCTGTAAATTTAGATTCACTTACGTATTTAGAACTTCGTCCAAATTTACATATCGACATGGGTGTATCCGATAATTTTAGTCAAAATAACTTCTTGACAAAACCAAATACTATACCTTATTTCGGAACAGGTGTTCGCAACACAAATAATTCGAATGGAATGAGTAGTAATTCGGAAGCGATT
>CALQBB020000047.1 GCA_943328715.2 Polynucleobacter meluiroseus
CAGTCACCATTAACGGGACAAGTTTAACCGTAGTTGATTCTGCGGATGGAGCATTTTCCGTGTGCATTATACCCTATACCTACGAGCATACCAATTTTCATACGCTCGTTGTCGGAGCTGAGGTAAACTTAGAATTCGATATTATCGGAAAGTATGTCGCTCGTTTGATGAACCGTTAATAAAAGTTTAGAGCAATCGTTTGCACATGTGTTTGGTTTTTCAGTACGTCGAATTTCGCTTGTACGTATGTTGGTGGACCAAAACTCCCCATTGCATTATTTGAAAAGCCGAATCCTTCTGTAGGAATCCCTAACCAATTCTGGTCAATGGTTTGGTTGTTATTTTCATCATGGAAAACACCAAAAGCATACGTGCCTTCAGGAAGGCTATCAATCGTAAAGGACATATTTGCACCCGTTGGGATAAAACTAAGCGACTTATATACTTGATTTGGATCGTTAAAGCTGGCGCTGTTGTTATACAAAGCAAAATTGATGGTTCCGTTCATGTTTTGCATTCCTGACAAGTCTACTTTTAGCTTTCCTAAGGTGTCAACAACCAATAAAGTGTCAACATTTGGGATGTTTGTATTTGGCGGCTGAGGCACATCCTTTTTACAGGAAACCATGAATAAGGAAAGGAAAATGGAAACAATAAGTAGGTACTTCATCTGATGAATTTTTAAGAAAGATAAGTAATTTCTGCTGAAAAGTTACCAAATAAAAAAGGCGGATGATCACTCATCCGCCTTTCAGGTATTTTCAAAAGAAAATTATTTAATTCCCAATGCTGTTTTTGCAGTAGCATCGTTTGGTTCGATTTGCAAAATGATTTCGTAGAACGATTTCGTTTTAGCCAAATCTTTCACTGCTGATTTTGCGTAGTAGTCACACAAGTAACGACAAGCTTCTAAAACCAATGGTTTATTTGTCGGCAAACCACGTTCCTCAGGTTTTACTAATTCAATGATTTTTTCGTAGTATGGCTGTGCTGCCCAACGCTCATTTGCTGAATCCAATTTGTAATTACAACGAGCTCTCCACAAATATCCAGGAGTGTAGTTTGGTGATAAGCGAAGAACTCTTGCAAAAGCAGAGTCTGCCAATACGTAATCTTTTGGACCATTGTAAATCGCTTTTCCCAGTTCGTATTCTTCTGCTGAAGTCAAGGCTACTATTTGAGCGCGTTTTGTATAAAGCTCAATCGATTTATCAAATTTTTTCGCTTTAAAATACATTTTCGCCACTTCACTTGTCAATTCTTTTGCAGCGATTTCATTTACCGCAATCGCTTTCTCGTATTCAACAAGTCCTAGTGAATCCATTCCTGCTTTCATTAAGAGCGCTCCTTTTGTTTTATAGTCCATGTAGCTGATCATGTTTTCGGGAACCACTGTGAAGAAACGAGCGGATGCTTCTAATCCTTTTTTAATAGAAGTACTATCCATGTTACATTCTAAGTAAGAGAATGCCAACATACGTTCTGTATAGAAATTAGAGAAGTTCATTGCATTTAACGTATTCACTTCAGCAATGGCTTCACAGTATTCTTTTGCATTGAAAAGAGCAGTTGTGTACAAATAACGCGCCTCCAAATTGTTGTTCAGGCTTAAATATTTTTGCCAATCTTCGATTGCTGCTTTTTTCTTGCCGAAACGCATGTTTAATTCTGCATTCGCGCGGTAAGCTGGTGCGTAAGTAGAGTCGATTAGTTTAGCCTCTTTGTATTTTTGGTTCGCTAATTCTTGATTTTGTGCAGCACGATAGATGTTTGCAACGCGCACAACACCGCGTGGAGATTTTGGATTGATGTCCAAAACAGCCAAGTAAGATTTAATCGCCAAACTTGCGTCATCTGGTGTTTTAGCATAAAGTGCATCGCCTTTCAATAAAAGGTTGTCTTCATTTTTTGGGTCTTTCAGGATTGCTTCTTCTAAGATCAATAACGCTTGGTCGTAATCTTTTACATCAGATTTAATGAAAATCTTTGCCATTCCACGGATGACTTCTGCACGTTTTAATTTGTCTTTTTTTGTTAAGGCAAACGCTTTGTCAAACTCCACTTTTGCTTCTGGTTTTTTACCATCAATCCAAAGTACGCGTCCTGCAGCAACGAATGGTAACGCACGAAGTTTATCTACTTCGTAACTTTTGTTCCACATCATTTTCGCTGAATCTACCAAACCTTTGTCAAAATAACAGTCACCGTAGTAAAAGTATAATTCACCATTCATTGGATCCGCTTTCACCAACGCTGCGAAATCTTTAATTGCATCAGCATAACGTTCGTTATCCGTTTTGTAAATCGCATCTTTCAAGGTTTGACCAAATGTCAAGCTGCTTAAAAATGCTGCTCCGATTAAAAATAAGGTTTTCATTTTGTGTGTTTTTGTATGCTAATCAATTTGCTTGCCAAAAATAGCTTTGTTTTATGGTTTGGCAAAAAAAAGCTGTGATAAATGATAGAGATTTATTATTTAGGACTCATTTGAATCAGTCGAACTGGATTATTCGCTGGGACTAGTTCTGATTTGTGAATGATGATTTGTCCTTTCTCGCCCATCATAAAGTTTACGAATCCAGAATTCAATCCAGCTCTGCTTCCTTTGTTGATCATCCAAACATCGCGAATGAGTGGGTATTCTTTGGTGTAGATGACGCCATTAATTGGTTTGAAGGATTCACTTTCTTCGGTGAGTTTTACGTCCATCACGTGAATACCGTCTAAAAAGTTCAGTACTTCAAAATCTTCTTGATTTGAAATCCAATTTAATCCAATGATGCCAATGGCATTCTTATTGTTTTTTACATAATTGATTACCTCTTCATTTGATTTGGCAGCAAAAACATTACTGGACAATTTATCCGTTTGAAGCATGTCGGTAATGTAATTGAAATTCGCCGAGTTCATTTGGTCAAACACCACTGAAATGCCTTGTTTGGATGTTGGCCACACACTGTTTTTATCGGTAAGAATTTTTCTCAGTCTTGGAATGCTGATGGTGGTATCGGTATTTTCTGGATTGACAATCAAAGTTACAGCGTCCAATGCAATACGGTCACTGCTCACTTCTACATTTTTACTTTTCAGGAATTTCTTTTCTGCTTTGGTGAAATCCCTTGTAATAGTAATGGTTTTAACTTGTCCATCAAAAAAGGCTTGAATGATTTTTCCTTCGGGAAGGTATTTTGCCGTGATGTCCGCTTTTGGATTCAAACTTTCAAAAGTCGAAATCGACGTTTCAAATAGCGGTTTAAAAGACTCTTCGACATAGACAACTGCTTTTCCGCGTCCGTGTGTTTCTTTAACGTAGGCAAGTGGATTCTGAGGAGAATCACAAGCAACGAGAGTTCCCATTAGAAATAGGGAAAGAAAAATTTGATGACCTTTCATGAGCGTTCGTTTTGGTGCTTATCTTTTTTAAAATCAGTATATATCCGCGAAAAGCGATAGCTGGCGTAAAGAACAAGAACGACAATGGTCGTGATTCTTTTCCAGCCGTTGAGGTAGGGCAGGATGTCATTGAACATGAGCATTCCTGCAAATAAAATGGCCACGATAACTACGAGTCCACCGGTGATATTTTGAATGATGTTTGTTTTCATATTGACAAAAAAAATCCCCAATCGAAAATTCTATTGGGGATCTATAAATGAGGTTGTTTCTATTGAGATTCGAATCTAATCGGTAGTCGCACATAGGTACGTACTTCTCGACCTGCGTTGGATGCCGGTTTCCATTTCGGCATTTTACTCACAACACGCAGTGCTTCTTTATCACAAGCTGGACATTCTTCCAATTTGGATTCGATCACTGGGTTGGATACTGTTCCATCTTTTTCGACAACGAAGCGAATGATCACACGTCCGTTTACTCCAAGGTCTGCCGCTTCAGCTGGTGGACGAATGTTATCGTTGATAAATTCATCTAACCCTACGAATTCTGCTTCAATTTCGACCCATGTTTCGATAGGTTCAACAACTGTTTGTGTCAGTGCTGGTCCACCTGTAGGCTCGTCTGTCGGCAATTCCCAGCCTTCGTCACCGCCTTCGATGTTTTGATCACCTGCACGTGTATTTTCCAATTCTGCTTGAGTTGGTAGCACATCGGTTACAACATCATCCTCAATCACTGGCGGCAAGAAAGCCGTCATTTGCTCCAATTTTGGAGGTGGTGGAGGTGGAGGTGTTACCGGTGGAGGAACTTCATCTGCCGGTGGTTGTAACGTAAGATTTGTCTTGTTTGCTTTTGGAAGTTCTACCTCTTCTTTCGGCAAGCGTTTGATGAGTTCAGAAATTCCAAACGATAAGGCTGCAAAAAGAACCAAGCCAGCCATAATCATGACCATGCGCTTGTTGTAGCTGCTTCTCAGAACATAAGCACCATAGGCTTTGTTTCTGTGCGCAAAAACGACTTCATTTCTCGTGTTTGATGTTACTTGCTGCCATTTGCGGGCAGTTAAATAGTCTAGGAGAGAAAACCCTGTGACTAAAGCAACGATGACATAGAGTACTTGCATACGAATTATTTTTTAAGTTTTTCTTTCATCAACTGCAGTTCTCCTGGTGTAATGTCAACTGGTGCAATTACCCCGATTTCTGCAATTTTTAACTCATCCACAAGATCAATGAAATTCTTACACAACGCTTCTTCATCTGTTTTGATCAGTACTTTCAGTGCTTCTCTCTTGACTCTAAGTGCGTCTAGCTTTTTAAGGTAAGTACTATCGTTAAGTTCTTTGCGTTTTAGTTTTTCATCAAGACCTTGCTTTTTAACTAAAACGTAATTATTTAACTTTCCTAACAATTTTCTTACACTTTTTTCTCCAGTTCCAAAATCAACCTCTTTTAACTCGGTTACGGAACCATCTTTATCGCGGTGATCTTTGTTGTAGTATTCACCTTGGTAATAGAAAATACGGTCTTCAGAAAGAAGGAAGGTAATCCCGTTATTCATTTTAGGACCTTTCTGTTTTTCTGTTTCCTCTACTTTAGCCGGATAAGCCAATGGTAACATTTTGGGCTTGCTAAAAGTGGATGTGAGGACGAAGAATGTCAAGAGTAGGAACGCCAAGTCAACCATAGGCGTCATGTCTACTCGAGTCGAGCTTTTCTTTGCTCTTTTCTTTCCTTTGCCGTGGCCACCGCCACCGCCTTCTGCGATTTCTGCCATGTCTGATTAATTTATCGGAGCGAGCTCCGAAGAAGTTATGAAATTCAAGTTATTTAAGTTCAATTCCCTGAACACATTGATGACGTCTTCCGCTTTTTGGTATTTTGTTTTAGAGTCAACTCGTAAGATGAATTTCGGTTTAAAATCATCCGCCACTGGATTTTCGCCTTTTAGCTTTGCTTCTTCGAACGCTGTTTTTGCAGAGTTTAAAGCGGCAACACCGGCGTAACTAATCCAGTCGTACAATTCATTCGTTTTTGTTGAATCTACTTGAATACCTTTTGTTTGGAATGTAATGCGGTCATCCGCACCTGTATCAATGTAAGAAGGTAATTCTTGCATGGTACAACCAAATGTTGACATGAACGTGAACTTTTCGATTTGCTCTTCAGAAAGGCTCATTTTATATTTACCCATCATGCTCGTAAGCATTTCACGTCTTGCTTCAGTTCCAGACAAGTTAAAGAACACACGTCCTTCTTGGTCAATTGTCACCATAATCACGTTTTCAGGAATAAATTTATCGCTGATACTTGAAGGTGTATTTACCGTAACGGGTTCACTTGCGCGGAATGAAGCGGCCAACATAAAGAATGTAACAAGCAAGAATGCCAAGTCCACCATAGGCGTCATGTCTATGGACGGAGAACTTTTAGGTATTTTTAATTTAGGCATTGCTTGTTCCTTTAAATGTTAGACCAACAATTAGTTTGTTGCAGAGAAATCCTGAACAATTGTGAAGCTTGCTTCGTCGATGCTGTACGTCATTGTATCAATCTTCGTAGAGAAGAAGTTGTACAAGATGATCGCTAATGTAGAAGCGGTAATACCGAATGCCGTGTTGATCAAGGCCTCAGAGATACCTGTTGCAAGTGCAGCTGTATCTGGCGAACCTTTTGACATCGCAGCAAATGAACGAATCATCCCTAGTACTGTTCCGATCAAACCGATTAAGGTTGCAACAGAAGCACTTGTAGAAAGAACTGCTAAGTTTTTAGAAAGCATTGGCAACTCCAATGATGTTGCTTCTTCTAATTCTTTTTTCAAAGACTCTAATTTTTGCTCTTTCGTTAAGCTAGAATCACCATTGATGTGCTCGTATTTCTCAAGTCCAGCACGAACAACGTTTGCCAATGAACCTTTTTGTTTGTCACATTGTGCGATTGCTGCTTTGTAATCTTTTTTCTCCATGTGTCCTTTAATAGACGCGATGAATTTATCTGTATTACCTTTTCCATTTGCCATTAGTAACGTAACTAAACGCTCGATAGAGAAAATGATAATGATTAAGTTAATTGCTACTAGGATTGGTACGATGAATCCACCTTTGTAGATTACCCCATACAAATTCCCTTCCATTGGTTCTCCTGTAGGATCGTTATCAACGAAGTTACTTGGATCTCCAAAAACTTTACTGTAAATCAATGCTCCTGCTACTAATGCAATAGCAATAGCGA
>CALQBB020000048.1 GCA_943328715.2 Polynucleobacter meluiroseus
CAAGGATATTACGAATCGTTCCATTTGGAGATTTCCACATGGATTTCAAGTTGAATTCTTTTACACGTGCTTCATCAGGTGTGATGGTTGCACATTTAATCCCTACTTTATATTCTTTAATTGCCTCCGCGGCATCAATAGTAATTTGATCATTGGTTTCATCGCGTTTTTCGATCCCTAAATCGTAATATTTGATATCAAGATCTAAATAAGGAAGAATCAATTTGTCTTTGATGAATTTCCAAATAATGCGGGTCATTTCATCCCCGTCTAACTCTACTACTGGATTGGCAACTTTAATTTTTGACATAGGTACATTTTTACCCCACAAAATTACGCAATTTTTTGTGAATTATAGGAGTCAATAATTGGGATAAAAGCTTGCGTAAAACAGGTGTTAAATATCCTTAGAAAGAAAGGTTTGTCTGAAACGATGATTTTCTTAATCAAAGAACCAGGTCACGAAAAGCACTAAAATAGACAAGATGAAACCTAAGGTTAAAATAGTTGGGATGAGCTTACTTTCTTTGCGTTCACCCTCGAGAAAAAACCGCCATAGTACAAAACTGATGATTCCAAATGGATAGGCGATCACTAATGCCGCCCCATACACCCAAACAATTCCAGCCAAGGAAAACCAAATGGCTAAAAGGAAAGAAATGAGTGCTATCCAATCGTTTTTTGTTCTATGCATCACCGAAATAATTAGGAAGTCAAAAGTACTATTTTAACATAAAAAAAGCGGTGAGAGCCCCACCACTTTCCACTTTTTTATACTGTTGATTAGTCTAACGAACCAATCATTTTAGATGGATCAACATATAAGTCGTATTCTTCGGCGGTTACGTGACCGAGTCCAACGGCTGCTTCTTTCAACGTTGTGCCGTTTTTGTGTGCATATTTTGCAATTTCAGCAGCTTTGTAGTAACCAATTTTCGTGTTAAGCGCTGTGACCAACATGAGTGAATTATCTAAGTGTTTTTTCAACACAGGTAAATTTGCTTCAATTCCAGCAGCACAATTATCCGTAAAGGAAACACATGCATCACCGATTAATCGAGCAGACTGCAGGACATTCGCTGCAATAACTGGTTTGAAAACATTTAATTCGAAGTGACCATTTGACCCAGCAATAGAAACCGTAACATCGTTCCCCATCACTTGCGCGCAAACCATTGTTAATGCTTCTGGTTGAGTTGGATTAACTTTTCCAGGCATGATGGATGATCCTGGTTCGTTGTCAGGAATGATGATTTCACCAATTCCACATCTTGGTCCAGATGACAACATACGTATATCATTGGCAATTTTCATCAAAGAAACCGCTGATCTTTTCAAAGCGCCAGATAGTTCTACCATTGCATCATGAGCAGCAAGTGCTTCAAATTTATTCGCGGCTGTAATAAAAGGAAGTCCTGTAAACTCAGCGATTTTTTTCGCGACAAGCACATCGTATCCTTTCGGTGTGTTTAATCCTGTTCCAACAGCCGTTCCACCCAGTGCTAATTCACCGACAACCACTAGCGCATTGTTAATGGCACGAATGGAATAATCTATTTGTGCAACGTAACCACTGAATTCTTGTCCAAGTGTTAATGGAGTTGCATCCATGAAGTGCGTTCTACCCGTTTTCACGATGTCCTTGAATGCTTCTACTTTCGTTTGAAGCGCATTTCTCAAATGCAATAAACCTGGCAAAGTAGTTTCCACGGTCATTTTGTATGCTGCGATATGCATCGCGGTAGGATAGGTGTCATTCGAAGATTGTGATTTATTCACATCATCATTCGGATTTAGCACTTTTTCCTCGTCTAATAAATTCCCTCCTTGAAGCACATGTCCACGGTTGGCGATGACTTCATTACAGTTCATATTGGATTGTGTTCCCGAACCGGTTTGCCAAATAACTAATGGAAATTCAGCGTCATGTTGTCCGGTTAGTACTTCGTCACACACTTTTGAAATGAGGTCTCGTTTTTCCATAGAAAGGACTCCAAGATCATGATTAGCATGTGCAGCAGCCTTTTTCAAATAGGCAAATGCGTGAATTATTTCCGTTGGCATGGAACCTTCGGGTCCAATTTTAAAGTTGTTTCTAGAACGTTCTGTTTGTGCTCCCCAATAACGATTTGCTGGTACATTCACCTCGCCCATCGTGTCTTTTTCGATCCTAAATTCCATTTTTTAGTGTATTGTAAATTAAATTGTTTAATTTTGAAGTGTATTCAAACACAAAAATAATAGAAGATGAGCACTTTCGGCATTGTATTGTTTCTTTTAATTGGTGGGATGGCATTTTGGATGCTTTTATTCTTATTAGGATTCATCCTTCCTTATTGGTTAACCCTTGGTTTATTCGAGCAATTACGTCCGAAACGTATCTTTGAAGAGAAAGAAGAAAAGTAATTCAAAATAAATTCGATAAAAAAGCGCCCTTAGGCGCTTTTTTTGTTTTGAAGAAGCTCGCTTGTGTTTCGTTGAATCGTTTCACAGAGTGTATCCGTTGGTAAATCATTTTCATCTTTCCCGAAAGGATCTTCAATTTCTTCTGCCAATACTTCCATACTGACGAGGGCATAAAAGACAAACGTTGATATGAAGGCAGAATAATACCCAAACAATTCTACAAATGCCAGTGGCATTGTTATCACATAGATAAAAATGAATTTTTTAATAAACAAACTATATGAAAACGGAATGGGTGTGTTTTTAATGCGTTCACAGGCCCCGAGGCTATCTACAAGTCTGTCGAGGTTTTGATTCAGCATACTTAATTCAAGACTGTCCATTACACCTTTCCCCCTGAGCACTTGAAGTTTTTCACGCAATGTAAGAATAACCCAAAGTGCTTGATGTGCTGATTTCTCAATGGCTGCACGATCTTCTGCGCTCAGAAAACTTGGTGTAATGATGCGTTGACCTCTTAGATGTTCTTTCGCACAAACAGCAAATAGCGGAAAGTGATTCTCAAAATAATTCCTTTCTTGTGCTGTTAGATCCAACACGGATAATTTTGAAATAAAATTTCTCGAATCGTTAACTATGGCCCCCCACATTTTTCTTCCTTCCCACCAGCGATCGTAGGCTGTATTTGTACGAAATACGAGTAAAAGCGAAATGACAAATCCAAGTAATGAATAGACCGTGGTGAGGTTTTTTAAATACGTGGCGTTCGGAAAGAAATGAATTTCTAAAAATGTAATTAGAGCGGTTAATAGTCCAATATAGATAAGCTCTTTCCAGAGTATTGTCACTGTATCACTTTTGTGAAACGAGAAAATAAAGGAAAGCCAATTTTTTGGATTGTAGTTAATCATAGTTATTCATTAGAGTGCAAAGCTAAAAAGAAAGTGGTTAAAGAAAAAAAATGTAATTTCGAATGTCAAATTTATTCGCATATGGAAATCACAAAAGAATTATTAGAAAAGCTCAATCAGAAGTATGCGTCGTTAGGTGAAAATGTGTCGTCTTATTTAGAGGGGCTTCTACATACAGACGTAACAACCTACTGGGATTACATTCAATTAGATACACTACTAACCTTACAAAAACCGAAAACACATTTCCCAGATGAAACGATTTTCATCATGTACCATCAAATTACAGAGTTGTATTTTAAATTGGCACTTCGGGAATTTGAGCAAATAGGGGAAAAGCAAGGGTTAACAAAAGCTTATTTCGTATCACGTGTTACTCGTATTAATCGGTATTTCGATGCGCTCATTAAGAGTTTTGAGATCATGATTGAGGGCATGGATCGGGAAGAATTTTTGCAATTCCGCATGGCATTACTTCCCGCAAGTGGTTTTCAATCAGCACAATACCGACAAATAGAAATTTACAGCACAGATTTCATTCAATTGGTTGCCAAAGATCAACGTGCACAATTCGCTATTTCTTCTGAAATCGTTGATATGTTTGAGCACATCTATTGGAAAGAGGGAGCAACAGAGGTGGCAACTGGAAAAAAAACATTGACGTTGATTCAATTCGAGGAAAAATACCGTTCCGCTTTCATTGCACAAGGCGAACAATGCAGAACTAAAAATTTATGGCAATCCTACTTAAGATTAAGTCCGGAGGACCAAGAAGATGAAGAAGTAAAAAATGTATTACGCGAAAACGACACCAATGTGAATGTGAATTGGCCTTTAGCACACTATAAATCTGCCGTGAGGTATTTAGCACGAGACGCGAGTGATATTGCGGCAACAGGCGGAACAAATTGGCAGAAGTATTTGCCCCCACGTTTTCAAAAGAGAATTTTTTACCCAAGTTTATGGACGACAGAACAACATGAAAACTGGGGAAAATCTTGGGTGGAAGCTTCGTTAAATAAGTAAACATTAATTCACCACCGATTTCAAGTAAATCTTTGAAAAATCGATGATTCCAGAAGGATTCATTTCAAATCCCCGAACACGTAAATTGATTAAAACAAAAAAGTCTTCGGAAAAGATGGGGAGAATGGCATTTTCGTTAGTGATGATTTCTTCACATGCTTGCTGATAGCGAATTTTTTGACGCATATCAGAAGTTGAAATTGAATTCAAATACAATTGATTGAAGCGAGTATTGTAGAAGTTGTTCCCGAAAGAGTTTGTTCCAGCCCCTTGAAAAAATAAACGGAGGTAGGATTCTGCATCGGGATAATCACCAACCCATCCTGCTTTCCATAATTGTACCTTTCCATTTTTAATGCGTCTGTCCCGCTCTTTCGTTCCAATGTATTCAACTTGAATACGAATGCCTAGTCCAGATTTTAATTGTCTGCAAACTTCTTTGCACCAAAGGTCTGCATTACTTCCTTTTTGGGCATTCACCAAAAAGGAAACGGGTGGAAAAGGATGTTTTTCATCATAGCCAGCTTCTTTTAAATACCTTCTTGCGCGTATTATATCTTTATCAATGATCCCGAGGTGTGGATTGGAATAGTATGCACAGGAAGGAATAAACCCACGGTTTATCACTTGCCCATCACCACTTAATATGTCGTTGCAAATACGATTTTTATCTAAAGTAAAATGGAATGCTTTGCGAACAAGCGGATTGTCAAAAGGCTTGGCTTTCAGGTTCCAAGCAAGGTAATGTATTTTAGATGCTTTTTGAATATGCACTCGGTGGAGCAGGTTCTTACCCTTTTTGGCGTCGGTCAAGGTACCAAATGCTTTTTCTAACTCATTTGCAGGTAAGTCAAAGAGCAGGTCTACCTTTTCTTTAGAAAAAAGCGGATATTCTTGTGTTAATTTTGTGTTGGTCAGTACGTGAACTTCATCTAAATATGGCAGTTGGTTTCCAAAAATATCTTGCATCCAATAATCTTTGTTTTTAGCTAACTGAATTTCAGTGCTAGAACTTGAGTTGATATAAAATGGACCAGATCCCACCGGGTGATTACTTAATTGTTTGCCATAGTATGCCCATGAGCTTTTTGATAAAATCCCTAAACTTGGGTGGGTTAATAGTTGTTTGAAGTTATTGTATGGTTGCGTTAAGTGTATCTCCAATTCGTAATCATTGATGATTCGAATTCCATCAACTGTTGATTTTTCTGGAAGTAAGCCTTTATTGAAGAAAGATTCAGAACCCTGAATCTTTCCCATTAAGAGAGACCCAGATTGATTAAGTGGATTATTTGAGCAAGCAAAACTGATCGTGAAAGCAACATCTTCCGCGGTTAATTCACGAGAGGAACCCGCCCTAAAACAATCGTCTTCATGGAAAAGCACGCCTCGTTTTAGTTTTATTTTAACCAGTTTTCCGTCATTGCTGAAACGGATGTCTTTTGCCAAATAATTTTGAATCGTTCCTTTCGAACCCGACTGTTTCACGAGTGGGTCAAATAATTGACTGATAATTCTTAATTCGGAGAGCGAGTTTGTTTCCAGTGGAAAAAAACTAATTAAGGGCTCAGGAAGCGAATAAGAAAACACGCCACCGTAAACACGGTCTCCTTTTACTAAGGTGTTTGAATTATTCCCACGATAAAAGAATAACGCAAGTATTACAATGACAATCCCGGCAAATAGAAGTGGAATTTTAGCGCGTTCAATGGTTCGTTTCATTTTCTACGATTAAATTCCAAACTGGAACAGCTTAAGAGTTACTCAGCAACGAGGTGTAAAAATCCGTGTCCGGTAATTTCTTGTCCTGAAATGTTGTAGCCAGTATACTTGTAGAAATAGACTCCTTCGTTTGCAATGACTCCGTTGATTTTCCCATCCCAAGTTGGGTTGTTGTTAACTAAGTCATCACTGCTTTTATCAAAAATCACATTGCCCCAACGGTTGATGATGGTCAATTCTAATTTCACTACATTTTTTGATTTCAAGAAGTAGGTGTCATTATTCCCATCAATTCCAGGAGTAAATACATTTGGCGCCTCCACTTCAGGTATTGGATAGAAGCAACTACCATCATCCACGATTGCTCCTGCATCGTAGTTCAACGCATTCGGGTCAGTACAACCTGTTTGGTAAATACATGAGCCGTTATCTACATTTGCTCCGGCGTTATAGTTTAGTGCAATAGGATCAGTACAGCCACAAACATCCACCTGGATGAGGTAGTATGCGGTGTCTGAACATTGTGCGCTTTGGAAAGCAACTAGTTGAACGGTATACATTCC
>CALQBB020000049.1 GCA_943328715.2 Polynucleobacter meluiroseus
ATCCACAAAGGAAGAACAGATTTGGATGAAATGAAAGCTTATTATGCGAATCATCCGAAGGATATTCCATTCGATCAAGCATTCAAAAATGCCGATGTGTTCTTAGGATTGTCAAAAGCTGGACTCGTTTCCAAAGACATGATTGCGAGCATGGCGAAAGATCCAATCGTATTTGCTTTAGCGAATCCAGAACCAGAAATTTCTTACAAAGAAGCAACTTCTGTCCGTAAGGATATCATCATGGCAACTGGACGTTCAGACCATCCGAACCAGGTGAATAACGTATTGGGATTCCCGTACATTTTCCGTGGAGCATTGGATGTTCGTGCGAAAAGCATCAACGAAGAAATGAAATTAGCTGCTGTGAAAGCGATTGCATCTCTTGCGAAGGAAACCATTCCGGAGGAAGTGATCGAAGCGTACGGTGGAAAAAATATTTCCTTTGGACGTGAGCAAATCATTCCAAAACCATTGGATCCACGTTTGATTTACTACGTAGCGCCTGCTGTTGCTCGTGCTGCTATGGAATCAGGTGTGGCTCAATTTCCAATTGAAAACTGGGAGGACTACGAAAATCAACTGAAAAGTCGCTTGGGCTTAGACAACAAACTCGTGCGTAACATCACGACCAAAGCTCAAGGAAATCCAAAAACAGTCGTATTTCCAGAAGGTGACAACATTAAAATCCTTAAAGCAGCACAACAAGCTTACGAAGACGGAGTTGCTTTCCCAATTTTACTCGGACGCAAACAAAAGATTCTCGATTTGATGAACGAATACGGCATCGAAATGCCTGAGGTTCAAATCATCGACTGTAAATCCGACGAAGAAGAAAAACGCAGAATTGCCTACGGATCAGAGTTCCACGAAAAGCGCAAACGCAAAGGAATGACGGAATTTGAGTCCATTTCCTTGATGCGCGAACGCAATTACTTCGGAGCCATGATGGTCGACCAAGGTGATGCAGATGCGATGATTACGGGAATTACACGCAGCTACCGCTCGTCTGTTCGTCCTGCAATCCGCACAATTGGCATGCAAAAAGATGTTAACGTTGTTTCCGGAATGTACATTCTCAATACGAAAAGAGGACCACTTTTCTTGGCGGATACCACTGTAAACTTGAATCCAACCGCAGAGCAAATTGCCGAAATTACCGTTCACGTGGCCAAGATGATTCGTCGTTTGAAAATGACTCCGCGCATCGCGTTATTGAGCTATTCGAATTTCGGTTCTTCACCAGGACCTGATCCAGAAAAAATGGCGAAGGCAGCTGAAATATTGCACGAAACTCATCCAAATTTGATTGTTGATGGGGAAATGCAAGCGAATTTTGCCTTGAACGGAGAATTAATGAATGAGAAATTCCCTTTCTCTACCCTTGCTGGTAAAGAAGTGAACACCTTGATTTTCCCGAACCTTTCTGCTGGAAATATCGCTTACAAGTTGTTGCAACAAATGAACGAAGTGGATGCGATTGGTCCGATCTTAATTGGACTGAGAAAATCTGTTCACGTGCTTCAATTAGGTGCATCGGTTCGAGAAATTAATAACATGATTAAAATTGCGGTGATTGACGCACAAAATAACGAGAAATGATCGGCAGACTGAACGGACGTTTAATTGAGAAAAATCCAACAGACCTACTCATCGAGTGTGGTGGAGTTGGCTATGAAGTGAAAATTTCACTCAATACTTTTTCTCAATTAGGAAGCGATGAAGCCGTGCAGGTTTTTACCAAGTTAATCGTTCGCGAAGATGCGCATATCCTCTATGGATTTGCCAATAAAGAAGAACGTGAAATGTTTAATCACTTGGTGAGTGTTTCGGGAATTGGACCAAATACTGCCATGATTATGCTTTCCTCCCTCGTTCCAGATGAAATTGCACAAGCAATCTTGACTGAAGACGTTGCTACCATTCAGAAAATCAAAGGAATCGGGACAAAAACCGCTCAACGAGTGATCATCGATTTGAAAAGTAAAGTGTCCAAAATGGAACTTTCTTCAGAAAATATTTTCACTTCAAACAATAGAAATCGTTTTGATGCGTTAAATGCATTGGTATCCCTCGGGTTTGACAAGAAATCCGCGGAGAAAGTATTGGATAAAATCGATACAGGTAACCAAAGCGTGGAAGAACTCATTAAAGACGCATTAAGGAATTTATAACAGAATAAACGTGCAGACATTGATACGATACCGTACTGGGAAAACAATTCATAAAGCAATTTGCGTTGCTTTATTTGTCCTCTTGTATGCTGGAAACGTTCATGCACAAAACGGTTTTAACCTTCCTTTCCCGATTTATAATCCAATGAATCCCTATCAAAACTTACCACAAAGTTTTGACTTGGGTGATCCGACATCCATGCAACAATCCATCGTATTTGATCCGGAAACAGGTCAATACGTATTCAAAGAAACCTTAGGGAAAAGCGGATTGTACTACCGGAATCCTTCCAAAATGAGCCTAGAAGATTACCTAGACTACAACGAGAAGAAGTCGCTAAAAATGGATTGGCAAGAAATCATCGAAGAACAAACGGCAGAAAATCGCGCCTTCGAATTACCGATAAAAATTGGAAGCAAAGCATTCTCCAGCATTTTCGGTTCCGATGAAATTAAGATTATTCCTGGTGGAAATTTGGAGCTATCGCTTGGAGTTAACCATTCACGTGTAGATAATCCACTTTTACCACAAAGACAACGCAACATTACGCGTTTCGACTTCAATCAGAACATCAACATGGACATCACTGGTCAGATTGGGACCAAGATGAAGTTGAACATGAAGTACAACACCGCTGCGAATTTTGACTTCGAAAACATTTCAAAAATCGAACATACCGGTAAAGAGGATGAAATCATTCAGAAAATTGCACTTGGAAATGTCGCATTAGAACTTCCGACTTCCCTCATTCAAGGTTCACAAACCTTGTTTGGTGTGAAGACGCAATTGAAATTTGGACGCTCAACGTTTGATTTAATCGCCGCTGCATCAAAAGGGAAAAAAACGGAAATCAATGTTTCCGGAAAAGCTCAAATCCAGAAATTTGAAATTACAGCAGATAACTACGAGGCCAATAGACACTATTTCTTAAACCTGTACCACCAACAGCATTACGATACGGCGATGTCCACCCTACCCGTAGTGAATTCAACGATGTTCATCACCCGCATCGAAGTTTGGGTAACAAACCGCACCAGTAACACCGAAAACACGCGAAACATTGTCGCCTTCTCGGATTTAGGAGAAGCTTTACCGAGCAATTGCCAAGGAAATCCAGGTTCTTATGCTGGGACAGAAATTCCGGATAACCAAGGAAACGGACTTTATGACTGGGCCGCAAATCAACCGATGGTTCGTGGTTTTGTTAATTCGACAACAGCCCTTTCCACACAGGTAAACGCTCCTGGTCCCTTTCTTCAAGCTGTCGACTACGAAAAAGTAGAAAATGCACGAAAATTAACCGAAGCAGAATTTACCTACAATGCCCTACTCGGATACATTTCCTTGAACAACGCGTTAAACAATGATGAGGTTTTAGCAGTATCCTACGAATACACCTACCGTGGAGACACCTACCAAGTAGGAGAATTTTCGACGGATGGTGCAAGCGGACAACAAGCGCTTATCTTGAAATTAATTAAACCGACCATCACCAACCCGAAAAACAAAATTTGGGACTTGATGATGAAAAACGTTTACTCGATTGGCGCATACCAAGTAGATCAACTTGGATTTAAAATCGACGTATTATACAACAACCAAGAGACTTCGCTTTTACAACCGTTTATGCCTTTCCCTGGTGTGGACAAAAAGCAGATCGTTACCTTGTTGGACATGGATAAAATCAATCAAAACAACCAACCTTTTTCAGATGGTGTATTTGACTTTGCTCCATTCAATGTTGTCGGAAATAAAATTGACAACGGAGGAACCATCAACAAGAAGAACGGACGCATTTTCTTCAGTACTGTTGAGCCTTTCGGAAAAACATTAGCAAAGAAATTAACTGATTCCGGCGTTCCTCAAGTCAACGTAAACAAAATAGCATACACGGAATTGTACGACTCAACAAAAACAGCTGCACAACAAATTCCAAGTAAAAACCGCTTTGTGTTCAAAGGGGAATTCCAATCGTCGATTAGTTCTGAAATTCCACTCAATCAAATGAATATTCCGCAAGGAGCTGTTGTCGTAACCGCTGGTGGAATTCGCTTAATTGAAGGTACTGATTACACCGTTGACTATGCATTTAGCCGTGTTAAAATCTTGAATACTGGAATTCTAGAATCCAATACCCCGATTAAAATCACCATTGAAAGTAATTCCGTCTTTGGATTCCAAGCGCGTTCCATGATGGGTGGACACTACCAATATCGATTTAGCGAAAATTTCAAATTTGGTGCAACAGCGATTCGTATGATGGAACGACCGGTAACAAACAAGGTAGACTTCGGCAACGAGCCTTTTAAAAATACCATTCTTGGCGCTGATTTCTCCCTACGAACGAATGTTCCACTCTTGACAAAATTAGTGGACTTACTACCAGTGATTTCAACGAATCAAATGTCCACGCTTTCCTTGACAGGTGAATATGCACACTTAATCCCAGGTCAACCAAAAGCCATCAATAAAGAAGGGACTTCGTACATTGATGACTTTGAGGCGAGTCAAAGCGCCATCGATTTACGCCAATTCTCTGCATGGAAAATGGCTTCTATTCCACAAGGACAACCAGATTTATTTCCAGAAGCAAGTTCGAAAAACGTTTCAGCTGGATTCAAACGTGCAAAAGCGGTTTGGTATACGATCGATCCTGTTTTCTACCAAAGCAATTCCTTGACTCCTGACCACATCAAACAAAATCCAGCGATGCTCACGGACAGCCGTATGCGTTTGGTGAACCAAGTAGACATTTTCCCGAACTTGCAACAGCAATACGGTTCCATTCAAAATATTCCTTTACTCGAGTTGGCGTATTATCCGTCCGAAAGAGGAATGTACAATTACGACACAACGAATACTGTTGATTCCATCGGACGATTCATCAATCCAGAAAACCGTTGGGGTGGAATCATGCGTGGTTTAACTACAAATGACTTTGAAGTAGCGAACATTGAATTCATTCAATTCTGGGTACTAGATCCATTCAATGAAGACGCAGAAAACGAAAACCCAAATACCTTCCATACCGGTGGTGACTTGTACTTTAACCTTGGAAACATTTCGGAGGATGTCCTACCAGATTCACGTAAAAGTTTTGAGAATGGACTCCCAGCATCAACGGCCGCTCCATTAACTGATAATATGGATACAACGGCTTGGTCGCGAATCTCAACGCAACAAATCGTGGTGAATGCCTTTGACAATGATCCTGCCGCTCGTATAAATCAGGATGTTGGAATAGACGGATGGAAAAATAACCTCGAACAAAATTCGTATCAGTCATACGTAAATTGGGTTCAAAACAATACAACGCTCAATGCAGCTACAAAAGCGCGCATGATTGCGGATCCATCCAATGATGATTACACGTACTACCTCGACGATAATTACGATAACGAACAACTGAACATTCTAAAACGCTACAAGCGTTACAACGGTATGGAAGGAAACTCGCCTACCACTGAAATGTCAGACACGACGAATCAAGCTGGATATCCAACTCAAGCGAGCAATCAACCGGACAACGAGGACATCAACCAAGACAACAACTTGGCGGAAAGTGAAAGTTATTTCCAATACCGTGTCAGTATGAGACCAAACGATTTACAACAAGTTGGGTCAAATTACATCACCAATAAACAAGTTTACCAAAGCGGAACAAAAACGGAAACATGGTACCAATTCAAAGTGCCAGTGAAAGATTTTGAAAAACGCGTAAATGGCATTCAAGATTTCCGTTCCATTCGTTTCATGCGTATGTACCTGAAAAACTTCGATGAAGAGGTGATTTTGCGCTTCGCGCGTCTCGAATTAATTCGTGGAGAATGGAGAAGATATACGCAAGATTTGACACAGCCGGGCTTAAGTGTTCAAACGGATCCAAACTTAACAACCTTTAATATCGCGGCATTGAACATCGAAGAAAATGGTCAACGTCAACCAATCAATTATGTCATTCCTCCTGGAATTACACGTGAAATTGATCCATCACAAGTGTACCAACGCCAAATGAACGAGCAATCGTTAGTTTTGGAGGTTTGTAACTTACAAGATGGAGACGCTCGTGCTGCCTACCGCAACGTGCAGTTCGATGTGCGTACCTACAAAAAAATGAAGATGTTTGTCCATGCGGAATCAGTGGTGCAAAATCAATTGAAGGATAACGAATTAACTGTGTTTGTCCGACTTGGAACGGATTACGTAGAAAACTACTACGAATACGAACTTCCTATGAAGGTCACTGATTGGGGAACAACGAATCCAGAATCCATTTGGCCTGAAGCGAATAACATCGAAATTGTTTTCGACGATTTACTCAACCTGAAAACAGAACGAAACAAAAAAATAGAACAAGGAGCACCCGGTGTTTCCTACATCAACGAATATGAAATCGTCGATCCTCAAAATCCAC
>CALQBB020000050.1 GCA_943328715.2 Polynucleobacter meluiroseus
AGCATACAATTCAACTCCACTTACGTCGTTTTTCGCCAAAAGCGTTTTCATATCGGTAATTCCTATGATGAGTGGTCCGATACGCGTTGCTAAACCATATTTCATTCCACTGTATTGATTCATAGAAATAGGCATGTAAACACCGAAATATGGACTGTCAAAACTAGGAGTGATGGAGAACTGGTTCGCCGTTTTCACTTTGGTATCCTTTCCTTGCGGGATTACATTCACCATGGAGGTAGCGTTGATGTAGAATCCTTTCCAAATCTGATAGTCGAATTGAAAACTTACCGCAGTTGGCGTACGCATTCTAAACGTTTGAGATGGATCTTGAAGGGATACCCATTCTTGGTTTCCAGCTGCAGTGGATTGGTTGATAAGGCTATCGATAACGCCATCAAATCCTTCCAAATTAGTTGCAGTATTAAACGTTTGTAGGTTAAATAAATTTGAAGTGTTGACTGCGAAATTGCGGCTTAACCCACCTTTAGTGAATTTCATACTTCCCATATCTACAATGGAAAATCCAGCGCGTAATTTGTATTTATTTTCATCTCGACGCCATAAATTTGTTTCGCCGTCCATGTCGTATTTGAATTTCGCATAGTTTGGACGCCATTCGTATACAGCTCCGATATCCAATCCAAATCCTAATTTCGACGATGGATCGATAAGGTCTGAAAAAGTTGGGTTGCTCCCAGCCATTCCGTTATTAATAATTCCATTAATGTTGTTGGAGTAACCGTAATCAAAGGTTCCAGTTAAATATTGTGAGGTATCTTCATTAACTAAATTATAGGAGAAGTCATCTGTGTGCACATACGCGGCTGCGTGTCCGAGTAGCGCTTTTGGAGCGATTCCTATTTTCAAGAAATGTTCCTCGTTATCGATTAAAACTTGTGAATAGTTGAATCCAACTTCCGACCAAGTCATGTAGTTTACGTTGAATAATTGTTCGTTGTAAACGGCATTCCATAAACTTGGGTGTTCTAAGCCATCTTCTGCTAACACAGCTAATTTCGGATCCATGTTATCTACATTGACGATGGTTCTATTTCGAACATTAAAGCCAATTGCTGTTTTCTCGTTGATATGGAACATCGTGTTCAACAGATCCACTTGAAAATTGATGTTCGCTCCAAGTGTTTTCGTGGAGGTTTCATCGTAGTTGTGCACCACGAAACGATCAATAAAACTAGAATCTGGTTTAGACCAAGCATTTAGAATGTTTGGATCTGAAAATGACTTGTACCAGCCGTATCCATTTCCACCTTGCGCAGCACGCATGGCATTTGCATCGAAGTATCCAAAATTTTGGTAAACATTCATGTTGGTCCCGAACAACAACATATCAAATTTATATCTTCCATCAACGAAGCTTGCGGGATTCACTTGATTTCCAATAACACCGGCATAGTTACTAGATCCAAGTCCGAGGTAGCTCTGTGCGTGAAATTTTGCTTGAACAGCAAATAGGGATAGGCAGATGAGTAGTTTTTTCATAGTTTATTGCTTGGTATATTGGATGAGGTAGGAACCTAAGAACGTTGTGATGGAATAGGCGTTGGCCCCGAAAGGACTTACCTGTACTTTCATTTCACCATGGCGTTCATTTTGGTCACTAGCGCGTCCGAGTTGGTCAAATATATACAATTCATTTTCAAGGGCATCAAGAACACAAAGGATGGGAGTTCCATTTTTTGATTTTTGGATACTTAACCCACTTATTTCTTGTGCGGAAATCGTTTTTTCCCAAATAATTTTTCCGTTTTGATACGCATACAATTCTTTTCCGCGAGATAAAATAATCGTTAACTCCTTGTTTAGCAGATAAGACCCGAGCAGTTTAACGTTGCTTTTTGTAGAAAATTGTGTTGGCTTGCCATTTTTGATCATCGTTAGGCTTGCATTTCGCACGGAAGTTGGGATCAAATCCACTCCTGTATTGACGAGGTAATACGTACTATCGATGTTCAATTTGCTCAGCGTTTTGCGCTTTTCTAGGTCAATCGTGTAGTACATTGTTGAGGTGAGCACGCCGAGTATCGGTTTTTTCGCTTGGGTGGTCACAGCGATTTGTTTTATCGTTCCATTCACTTGGAGGGTTTGATGAGTGTCCCTTTGTCGCTAAGTAATTGAACACTTTTATCCGAATTTGCTACCACAAACTCCATTTTGTTTTTGGCGAAATAAGCGCTTGGAGTGATGTCGTTTTGTGAGTTCATGCGAAAAACAAGACGTCCAGTTTTATCGAAGAGTTGGGTTTCTGTCGCGAATTGCACAGAAACATACGATTGACCCATGTCGATGAGGTGCATGGAAAGGACCTCTTGCGGACATGGTTTCTCCCATTTTTTCAAACCATTTATGTATCCAACGAGCATGTGGTTTTCTGTGAGCGCAATGACATTGCCACGTTCTGGAAATGCCGCGAAGTCGATCACACGCACACCTGGATTCATCACGAAGTAATCTTTGATTTTCTGATTTTCTTTACGGTCAACGATATCAATGATGCGACAGCTCGTTTCCAACATCTTTTTCCCGTAGACGCTCACTGCTTTCTGCTTCGATTTGGAAACTTGCCGAAAGGCTACTTTTTTTGGCAGGTTTCCATACACCTGAGCAATTTTCCTTTCATCTTGAGAAAGGGTATTGGATAATTCTGCTTCAGAAAGGACGAAGTCCAGGAATTCTTTCGAACTTGAAACTACTGCAAATCCATCCATCAAGGCGATGTGTAAGGAAGGTTTTTGCGAACTGCTGTCTTCGAATTCCTCAAGCAACTTCGCAAAGCGCAGGTGCTTGTGTTCTGCACCAAGTTCATTTATTCCTTCCACTTGAAGATACTCATTTAGAATATCAATTGGACTGTAGTCTTCTTGGTAATCAAAAATGGCTGCAGAGCGCTTGTCTTTGGTCACAAAAACAACGCCGTTAGAGATCATTTGTTTTGAAAAGACAGAATGAGCAAAAACAGGATCCATCTTTGCCAAGTATGATCGTTCATAAAAGCAATAACTATCGATATTGGACGGAACTACATGTGCGAAAATGCGTCTGTCATCAATTTCGTTTATGGCGTTCTTTCCGATGGCGCTTTTGGTATACGTGTAAATACGGCCCTTTTTTAGGTACATGTCGCTCACTCGTTCACCTTGATGGTCTTTAGAAAGAACAACACGACTCAAGCTTGCTTTTGTGTCTAGATGAAAAACATGTTCATTTGGATCAGCAAGTTCACCATCGTAAATTAACAGTTGGTTCCCTTTAAAAATCCCGTGGAGTTTACCGTATTCAAATGAATTTAACTTCCCTAGTTCGAAAGGGAACAAACCGTTTTTAAAAAGTTCTTGAATTTCTTTTTTTGACCACGAGCTTCTTTTTTCCAAAAGGAAATGTACTTTTTTTGCACTAAAAATGTAGGAGCATGGTTCGTTCATCCGAATGGAAATGGATGAGTATAGCGCTTGGTTCAGAGATAAAGTTTGAATGTTATGATCATCCCAGTTTACCTCATTGGGTTGATGGATAGCCCAAATCGCTCCATCGGAATGGTGAAAGTATGTTCTGAAATCATGGGTATTTTCTTTTTGGAGTAGGTCATAGGACACAAAACTAATCCAAGTAAGTATGAACAAGCCAAAAATGGCAAGAAGCAAACGTTTCATCATTTCACGTATTTATTCAAAATTAGCTTGAATTTACGGTGCTCTGAATGCGTTTAGCGATTTAAATTAACAAGGGAATGTTTACTCGAATAAAACAAGTTGACTTTTGTCGGGAAGTAGGCGAAAAGTCATGCGGTGATGCGGACTTGGACCATGTTCGGCGATGGCTGAACGATGATCAGTAGTCGGATATCCTTTGTTTTTTTTCCATTGGTAAACAGGAAATTCTTCATGTAATTGCTCCATGATTTCATCTCTTTTTGTTTTTGCCAAAATCGATGCTGCGGCAATGGATTGGTATTTTCCATCACCTTTTATGATGCATGCGTGTGGAATGTTGGGATAAGCTTTGAAGCGATTGCCATCGATGAGCAAAAATTCGGGTTGAACGGTTAATTGGTCCACGGCACGATGCATGGCTAAAAAACTTGCATTGAGAATGTTGATTTCGTCAATTTCTTCGTGGGTCACAATCCCGATGGCGTAGGCAATGGCTTCACTCATGATTTGATCTCGGAGAAGCAACCTATTTTTCTCGTTGATTTGCTTTGAGTCGTTTAGTGCGGCGATTGGTTTTGCGGGGTCTAATACCACGGCAGCGGCAACAACGGGCCCACTTAAACAACCGCGACCTGCCTCATCGCAGCCACCTTCTATTCGTCCGAGTTCAAAGTATGCTAATAAATTTGCCATTGGATTCAAAATTGCAAAATATTTTGTAGATTAGCGATACGATATTAAACCATCTCGCTATGAAACATGTACTTTTTGGAATCCTTTTCTTTTTAACGGGTTCAATTTCTTTCGCTCAAACAGCAAACACGGCTAATTGTCCATCATCTAAAAATTTGAAAGAAGGAGTTATTTCCGGAAAAATCGAGGTGACATTACCTAGTCAATTGACTCCAGAAGACGTAGCGAGTTATGCAAAGTATTACGAGCCGTTTTTCTTTGTTGATTTTAACTCAAAAAATCACGTTGCAACGTTTCAAATGGTTTCTAACACACCTGAATCACGTCGAGTGATTTTACGTTTTTTATCTGCGAATCAAATTCAAACGGTTTTGGTTGATGGAAAATCATACCAACTAGCAGACTTCTATCAAAATTTCCTTGAAAAATGAGAAGGTATTTCGCATCGATTTTAAGCATTGGATTAATACTTCAAAGTTGTGGAACAGAGAAGGAAGCGTTCAAGCATTATGGACCTACAGCGGTTGATAGTGCTAAGGCGATTTCCATGGATGAAATGGTAAAACAATTCAACCAGAATCCACAACAAGACACCTTCACGTTTTCAGCTCCCATTGTGAATGTTTGTCAAAGTGCAGGCTGTTGGGTGAATGTGAAAAAATCAGATGGTGATTTACTTCGTATTCGATTTAAGGATCATTTTGGCATTCCACCGAAAACGGAGACAGGTAACGTGGCCTATTTTCATGGAACAGCTTATTACGACACGATTTCCGTTCAACTTCAAAAACATTTCTTGGAGGATGGCAATGCACCACAATCTGAAATTGACAAGATTGTTGCTCCAAAAATTGAATTGAATTTTCTAGCAGACGGAGTGCTAATTCCTACGGCTTCTTCAAAACAAAAATAACTGCGAGAATAGATACGAGATGAACCAATAGTTCTATCCACCAATTTGGAGATAGAAAGATGGCCATCATGTTGGCTGGGATTAATAAAATCGCCAACAAATGAAATCTTCCCTGAAGTTTTTTATCTGAAATCATATTTCTTTGATGGTGTAAAGCACATATGTAGTGCGATATCGTTTGGATGTAGGTCATCTACATTCTTGAATTCGTCGAATAGGTGTAAGCCAATAAACAGACATTCCGGCTTGCAGCGCTTCAATAAGCGGTCATAGAATCCTTTTCCATAGCCAACACGAAGTCCTTTGTTGTCAAGTCCTAATAGTGGTACAAAAACGACGTCTAGTTGTTCTGCTTGGATTTCTGTTCCACTTGTAGGTTCTGGAATACCAAAGTCGTTTAATTTTAATTGATGTGCTGATTCGTATACAAATAGGCTCATGCTGAGATCGGAGAAATCGGATTTCGCTACGACTGGGCGTCCACCTTGTTGAAGGATATTCTCTAGCAGTTTATACGTATTGATTTCTTTCTGGCGTTCGATCGGTAAAAACAAGCTAACGTATTTGTCCTTAAACGAAAAAGAATCCCTCACAAGTGCGGTGACTTGTGATGAGATTCTTTCTAATTCGTTTGGACTTAGTCCCGATCTTTTTTCCTTGTAAAAGGATCTGATTTCCGATTTGAGCATCAAAAAATCAATAAGGGGAGATTACAGGCGTAATCTTAATTCATTTAATTTACGGTTATCAACTACCTCAGCTGTTTTTCTAAGAGCTCCGATAGCTTGACCTTGGAATGAACCTTTCAATGTTTTTGTCATTTCATCGCGTTCTACTTTAAATACAGTTGAAGCAGGCGCTTTTGTTGTTTTCATGATTTGGATCATGTACACACCGCTTTTTCCTTTTAAAGGCAAGGTACGTTTACCATCTTTCATCACAGAAGAGAAAAGCATACCGATGATTTCTGGTTCGTATCCAACATTCGCAATTTGCGGATTTGCAAAAGTAATCTCGGCTGTTTGAACCATTACATTACACTTTTTAGCAACTGATTTCAACGTGTTTCCTTTGGACATTTGGTTCATTAATCGTTTTGCTTTTTTCTCGATAATGAGTTCTCTTTCCATATCAGCTTTTACATTTTCGAATGTCGGCTCGCCTTCTTCTTTGATAGAGCTAACCATTCCGATGATGTATTTGTCTTTATCCTTGATTGGGTAAGTTGTCAATGATCCAACTTCTACACCTTCGCTGTACGCTAATTCAAGAATTTTATCCGAAGCCAT
>CALQBB020000051.1 GCA_943328715.2 Polynucleobacter meluiroseus
CGAAGAAGTCATTGAACTGATGTCCTCTTGCTCCCTCCTACTGTTACCGCTGAACAACGTCAAAAATCAACAAGGAATTATTCCGGGGAAATTGTTTGAATATTTAGCAAGTAACCAAGCGATATTGGCCATTGGACCAAAAACGGGTGATTCTGCACAAATTTTGCAGGAACAAGCGCAAACGTTGGTCGTAGATTTTGATGAAAAGCCAACTTGGACAGCAATTCAAGAATTGACAAGTGGTAAAATTGATCGTTCAAGCACCTTGTCGAAATATAGTCGTCAGGAATTAGCAAAAGAAATGAGCTCCTTTTTAAACGAGCTTACGCTAGAATCTTCGAAATAGCCGCAAGAATTCGTTCCGTCGCTTTTCCGTCCCACAGCGGTGGAATCTCACCTTTTTTATATGTTCCCTGATGAATTTCATCAATTAAACTCAAAATCAATGCTTCGTCGAATGGAACCAAGGTGTTTGTTCCTAAATCCACTGTAATTGGTCTTTCCGTATTTTCACGTAACGTCAAACAAGGAACTTGACGATAGGTACTTTCTTCTTGAATACCTCCACTATCCGTGAGGATTAATTCCGCATGTTTGACGAGCGATTGAAAATCAAAATATCCAAGTGGATCCAATAGATGTAAATTACCATTTTCCAACCATTGAGCAACCTTGTCCGCTGCTTCGAAGTTTTTCCGAGTTCTCGGATGTATTGGAAAGACAATTGTATATTTCTTGCTCAATTCTGCAAATAAACGCATGATTTTCACTTGTCCTTCAGGTGAGTCAACATTTGACGGACGATGAAGGGTTACTAGAATAAATGGTTTATCCTGAATTCCTAACTGTTGACGAATCGCACTCTTTCGGATTTGTGGTTCGAAATGCACCAGTGTGTCGATCATCGTATTTCCAACGAAGAATACTTCTCCGTGCTTTTTCTCTTCCGCAAGGTGATCTAGTCCACTTTGTTCCGTTACGAAAAAGTAATCGGAAATTTCATCTGTTAACAAGCGATTGATTTCCTCCGGCATTTCTCGATCAAATGAACGTAGTCCACTTTCTAAATGTGCCAACGGAATGCCCATCTTGTTTGCTACTAATGCGGAAGCCAATGTGGAGTTTACATCACCCGGAACAATCATCAAATCTGGCTTGCCAATTTCCAAAATGAGCTCACTGAGCTTGCTCATCATACTGGAGAATTGATCAACGACAGAATGCGCGGAAGCAGAAAGCATGTAATCGGGCTTCAAACCAAACTCTTCAAAGAACACCTCCGACATGTTACGATCCCAATGTTGACCCGTATGTACAATTTCGACTTGAAGTTGTGGGTACGAACGAATCAGTTCTTTGAACCGTGTAACTTTGATGAAATTCGGACGAGTTCCAACGATGATGAGTATTTTCTTTGTCAAAATTGCTTACTTTAGGTCAAAATTAACAAATTCATAGAATAACATGTGTTTTACCCTTAGCTTATGAAAAACAGTGAACTTTGGAAGGAAACCAAATTCGTTTTCAAAAATGGGACATTACGTGCCAATCCAAATGAGAAATTCGTATTTGTTTCATCGCGTTTAACGGTAAATATTATTGCTAAACATTATCAGCAAAATGCCCTGCCATACTTTAAAGGAAGTTTGCTTGATTTAGGGTGTGGATCCGTTCCTTTTTATACATTTTACAAGGACAAAGTGACAAGTATCACTTGTGCAGACTGGGAACAAAGTATGCATCAAAATTCATTTTTAGACACGTATTGTGATTTAAATGAAAACTTGCCATTTGAATCCGAAAGTTTTGATTCCGTGCTACTTTCGGATGTTTTGGAGCACATAAGAAAACCTGAAGAATTAATCAATGAAATATACCGCATATTAAAAAAGGATGGCTTTTTAATTATGAATGTCCCTTATTATTATTGTTTGCACGAAGAACCATTTGATTATTTTCGATACACTGAATTTGCATTGAAATCAATGACCGCTGATGCCGGATTAGAATTGGAATTGTTACAAAGAACAGGTGGTACATTGGAAATAATGACGGATTTATTTGCAAAAAACGTTCGTCCCATTCCTTTAATAGGCAGATCATTGTGTAAATTCTCCCAATTTCTCACTTGGCAACTTTTAAAAATCAAACCGATTTATAAACTAGCTCAAAAAACAGCCGTAAAATATCCTTTTGGGTACTTTTTAGTAGCAAAAAAACCGGTGCAATCGGCTACTGTTCAGTAGTCCTTGATTCGTTCTTTTTTAAACTATATCCATTGAATCATTCAGTTGTCAAGGGTATTGTTTAAAGACCTCTTTCATTTTGTCCAAACGATGCATTGGCAAGAAATATTTTTCAACTCGAGCACGTGCTTTCAAACTTGCTTGAGAAAAATCTTGTTCCATCAACAATTGAATACTTCGTTCCAAGTAAACGACATTTTTTTTAGTGATGACTATCCCGGTATCCCCAATGAGTTCTGGGATACCTGAAACATTACTTCCTATTGGGACACACCCACAAGCCATCGCCTCACCAAGTGCATTTGGAAAACCTTCCATAACGGAAAGCTGTAAATAATAACGGTGCGTTTGCAGATATCCAATCAACACATTCATCGGTGAAAATGGCACCAATTGCACATTTTCTGGAACTTCTATGTGATTTGCTTCCCAACCAATTATGGTAAATTTCCAAGTTGGGTTTCTTGCCGCTAATTCGAGAATAAGGTCAAAGCCTTTTCTGAAAAAGCAATAAGGATCTTTTAAATTACCAATGGTAATGAAACTATTTTCTTGTCTTAATATCGTTTCATTCAGCGTAAATAATTCCGTATCGAATCCGTAAGGAATGACCGTATAAGGAATGTGTTTCGTTTTAGGAGCAAAAAAATGGAATCCTTGTGCAGGGGCTCCTCCAGGGTAATAATTGTATTCTTGATAAACTAGTCCTTGGGCGACAGGCAGAATGTGTGTTGAAAACCGTAAGGATGTTTTAGTTGCCCATCCGAGCATTTTTTTTGTAAAGTTCCCATAGCGGAAATCCATGAATTTAGACCCATCATTACCTGCGACAATCACAAATACTTTTTTTCCAATTATGCGTCCAAAAAGAACAGGCAGTAACGATGCATAGCCAGCAAAATGACAAACAAAAAAAGATCCCTTTGCTTTGAAAATCAAAAAAAATAATTGTTTCAAAAATTCAAAAGGCACTTTCCACTTGGTCCTGACCGAAAATTCATATAGTTGAACTTGATAGTCCTTGGCTAATAAATCTATGTCGCGAAGTATGAAGGTAGATGCATGGGGATAAAAATAGGTAAGTGTTGGTTTTCTCGTTTGCATCCTAATCGGTTCTTTACTAGATTTGTTCAAATTTAATAACTTTGAGCTTTTAAGAACATATGTCTTTACTTTATCACTTCATTTATCATTCTTGGGTCAATGCTTTACTTAGACCATTTGCAAAGTTGTTTTATTTGGCCTCTGGAAAGGAACTTATTTCGGTAAGTGGTAACATTCGTTTTTCCATTGATTCGAAACTATTTTATTTAAGTACAAATCAAACATGTTATGTTACAAAAAACATGTTCTATAATGGTTTAGATGCTTATGAATATAATTGGTTGTTTTTGGACTTAGCAAAAAACGCACGTTGTTTTCTCGATGTTGGCGCAAACATTGGACTTTATAGTGTGATGGCAGCCAAAATCAATCCTTCTATGAAAATACATGCATTTGAACCAGGTAAAGGTGCCGTACATTTTTTACGAGAAAACATTGTACTTAACGAATTATCGAATGTTCACGTTCATGAAGTTGCCGTGAGTGATCGAGATGCTCAACTTGAATTTCATGAAGTCACACATCCTAAGTTCCCTTGGTTATTGCACAATTTAAATGGATCAAGTAGTTTACAAGATACCCATGGAATATTAAAAACAGAAAACTACAACGTAGAAGTTTGCCGATTAAGCACATTCTTAAAGAATAATAATGTATCCGATTTTGATTTAATAAAATTAGACACTGAACATAATGAACATCTTATTCTTAAAGACAACAATCATGTTTTCAAGGAAAATAGACCACTCATCATGATTGAAATTTACCCAGAAATTGCCAATGAATGTCAAGAAACTCTGAGGGAATGGCCAGATTATTACTACTTTCAAGTAAAGTATCCTAAACTCATTGAAATTTCACTGGAAAATCTTGGATTAAATCAAGAATTCGCCAATTACTTGCTCGTTCCTAACGAAAAAAAATCGTGGATTCATTCCTATATTTAATTCGGTAAGACTTTAAAATTTGAATGTTTATTCGTTCGTGGGTTTTCGGGCTGAAATTCACATTCGATTTCATTCGTTAAACCTAAATTATCAACTTTGGAAATTGAAATATTTCTTTCCAATGGGCTATAAAAAACATTTTTTTTGTACTTTTAAAAAGTATAATTTAACCAACAAAACGACTTAAAATGAAAAAAACAATGATTTTAGGAGCTTTCGCTTCACTAATGATGGTTTCTTGTGCAAAAGACTACACGTGTAAATGTGTTGTTACTGAATCTATATCGGGATCAAGCAACACTGTAAACACTGTAATTAATGGCAAGAAAAAAGATGTGAAAGCTACTTGTGAAGCTGGAAATTCAGTTTCAGGAACTGTATCTCAAACATGTACCATTCAATAATTTGAAATCAGAATCATTTAAAGGGGGGCAATTGCCCCCTTTTTTATTTAAAATCTTCCAATGAATTTTTTCGAATCCATATTTCTTGACCTCGGCTTCTCCTGGACTGCCTCAAAACTGATACCTTATATCTTGATGTCCTTAATGGGATTTGTCCTGGTGTATACATTTCACAAGCGATTTCAACAGAAGTGGAAGAAATGGATGATCATGACGTTTTTGGCTGTTTTACCATTTGGGATTTATTTCTCAATCTACCCAATCTATACTGGAGATTTCGTCAACAATCACTTCTTACCAGAACAATTATGTGCCTTTCCGAAAAAAACAACATTATCAGTAGTTGTTCTTCCGGGTTGTCCGTATTGCCATGAATCAGTTAAGTTCATGAATCAATTAATTGAAAGAGAACCAAAATTAAGGATACAATATGTAGTGGTGGCTGAAACAGACAATCCCTTACTTCCTTTTCGTCAAAAGTTATCCAAACGAATTCCCGTTATAAAATCAGCGAAACCGAAGGACTGGATCATCATGGCCAAAGGCGGATTTCCATGTATGATTTTAAGCGAAAATCGCAAAATCGAACACGCATGGGAAAACGAACATTTTGGGGTGAAAGCAATTGATGAATTCATCGAAAGAGCAAAAAAATAATTGAGCCATTACGTTTAAGTCAATTTACCTATAGAATATATTCTATAAAAACAATTAAACAATGACGAAAAAAGTTTGAATAATAATTGTTTATTTATTTTTGTTAAGTAATATTAATCTTTAAACGATTTAAAATGAAAAAAACAATTATTCTAGGAGCTTTCGCTTCATTATTGATGGTGTCTTGTGCAAAAGACTACACATGTAAATGTACTACTACTGGATTAGGAGTTGACCTTACTGAAAATTATCCAATGACGGGTAAGAAAAAAGATGTAACAACTGCTTGTGAAGCCTTAAATGAAAATGTACCTGGAGCTTATACAACTACATGCACTGTTCAATAATTTGATGTCTGCATCAATAGAAGGGGGCACTGCCCCCTTTTTTTTTTTAAATAAAACTTCACCAAATGAATTTTTTCGAAACAATCTTCTTAAACCTTGGGTTTTCCTGGACGGCTGCAAAATTGATCCCTTATTTAATGATGGCGATCCTCGGATTCACTCTCGTTTATTTCTTACATAGAAAAATCCAACACCGCGTCAAAAAGTGGCTAAGCATGACTCTTCTTTGTTTAGTGCCTTTTGGAACTTATTTTGCGGTTTATCCGATTTATCAAGGTGACTTCGTAAATATTCATTTCCAACCAAAACAACTAGATAAATTTCCTTCGAAGCTTACGTTAAACATTGTCGTTTTGCCAAGTTGTCCTTACTGTCATGAAACCATCGAACTCATGAATCATTTGAAGGAAAGTTATCCAAAACTTCGCATTCGCTATGTTGTTGTGGCAAAATCGAAACAAACAATGCAAGCATTTCGATCGAAATTACATCCAAAGATTGACGTTCAACTCTCGAACAAACCTACAGATTGGATCATCATGGCACAAGGAGGTTTTCCTTGCATGATTTTAAGTAAGGATAAAAACATCATTTACGCTTGGGAAAATGGACACTTCGGTGTTCGTGCCATAGACGACATTCTCAATCGCTTAAACTAAGCTTCCTCGATTGGTGTCACTTTGCGATTCATCCAAAACACACCAATGCATGCTAACAAAAGTAAACTTGATCCGGCGAAAGACAAGTTACTTCCCGTTTGAAATGCTTTTGGTTCGAACTTCCATTCAATTTGGTGTTTTCCTTTTGGAATTTTAACAGCGCGCAATA
>CALQBB020000052.1 GCA_943328715.2 Polynucleobacter meluiroseus
GATGTTGTTCCCTCGATGTCACTTAAAATATACTTAATTTGATTATCCACGCGTTGGGAAATTAAAGGCTAAAAATTCATTTTCTTTTCCTGATTCGGTGTAATGCGGCACCCAACCGGACATATCGATAAAAATCCGAATGGCTTTTACGAATGGGTTTGTTTCACCTGCATCGAACCAATGTTTTGTTCCAGCGGGAACGGATATTAAGTCACCACGCTCACAGAGTAGATTGAAGACATCCTCATTTTCTAAATGAAACCAAAACAATCCTTGTCCGTCCACAAAAAAACGAATTTCATCCTCTGAATGCGTATGTTCCGCCAAAAACTTGGTGCGAATCGCTTCATAATTTTCTGTCAAGGAGTTGATGGAGATCACATCCGCTGTTTCATAGCCGCCATTCTTCATAAATGGATCTAGATCCGCTGCGTACGCCGCTAGAATCTCCTCCGTGCTCGCTGTATCGTCAAAATGGACGGCACAAGACCATTGGTCAAAGAAAATACCTCTTTGGTTCATGAAGGTCCTGATTTCTTTAGGATCCGTCAATTGTACTTGTTGATTTGGGATAGATAATATGGCCATCAGATTTGTTCTAATTCACATTCACAAAGATAATCCAAGGATTCCAAATGTCTCTTCGCAGCGAAAAGATTTTCTCCCCACGCATACGTTCCATGTTGACGAATCAGAAAACAATGTTGTTGAATAGCTGCTTTGCGTTGAGGAAGTACTTGCTCGAAATAGCTCATATCTTGTGCATTTTCAAAAATGGGAATTTCAATGCGGCATGCGTGTGTTTTCACACCAGCGAATCCTTTTTGAAGTTCATAGTTTTCGATAGCAAAAAACCGATCATTTTTCATCGAAATTAATACTGGATTTTTTGAATGACTATGTAAAATAACTTGAGCTTCGGGAAATAATCGATAGATGAGCACATGAATCATGGTTTCGTCGGACGGTTTTACGCCTTCGAACGGCGCTTGAACGACTCCATTCTCATTAATGGGAATAAAATCCTCCGCACTAAACGTGGACTTATCCACACCAGACCTCGACACCCAAATTTGGCCATTCTCCTTAAACGAATAATTAGTGGAGGTTGCTGGCGACCATCCTTTCTGATGGTAAGCTCGAATTGTTTCCGCTAAGCTAATTTTCATTTGACTGATCTTATATAAACGAAGAAAAACGCACCAAGCGATGCGTTTTTCTTCGTTTGTTGTTTGTTATCATTATTTCGCCAATAGTTCTTTTACTAAGGAAGCGATTAATTTTCCATCCGCTTTGCCGGCCAATTTTCCACTGAGAAGACCCATCACTTTCCCCATGTCCTGAGGTCCGCTTGCGCCTACAGCTTCAATAGCGGCAGCCACTTCTGCTTTTACTTCTTCCTCATCCATCATTTTTGGCAAGTAAGCCTCAATGATTTTCGCTTGAAAAAGTTCATCATCTGCTAAATCTTGACGATTTTGTGCAATATATAACTCATAGGTTTCCATGCGTTGTTTGTGCAACTTCATGCAAATTTTAATACCCACTTCATCACTCACCTCTCCATTACCAGAAGTTGCTTCCAGTAAAAGTTTGGATTTAATATCTCTCAAAGCAGCTAACTTCTCTTTTTCTCTCGCTAGCATTGCTTTTTTGATATCCTCGTTAATCAGTTCAGTAAATCCCATTAGTCTACGTTGTCGTGTAAGAAATTATTTGTTCGTAATCCAACTCTACCGTCCTCATCTTGAGATAAACCAAAGCGTGAAAAACGTTCTTCTGTGCTTGGTGTCGATTGATGGATATTTATATTGCGACGAACGAAAGCAGGCTCATTTTCAAATTCCACGATACCTTCCGCTTTTTTCAATTTCGCTGTGTATTCTTGGATACGAGAAACACGTTCTTGTGCTTTGCGTTGTTGTTCTTCTGGAGAAAGGATACGTTTTGCAGGTTCAATGCTCATGCGTTCCTCTGCATCATCTTCCAACATGTGGCGAACGATTGTTTCAGGTTCTTTCACTTCAGATACCGATTGAATCGGAGCTTGGTAAACGATTTCTTCCTCTACTTCAGATGAACTAGCGTCCATTACGTCCCAAGAAAAAGCATTGTTCTCCTCAAAGCTATCAACTGAAGCTTCCACATCAAAAGCCGGCATGTCAGAAACTGAAGTTACTTCCTCCATGTGGTAGGAAAAGTTCTCACTCACTGTTGGTTCATCCAATTCAAAACGTGTTGTTTCAAGGATTGGAGTTTCCACTGTGTTTACAGGAGTAGGCTCTGGCATCGCGATTGGCGCTTGGCTTACAAACGTATCATCTGCTTTCAAGAATGGTTCTTGACTTATTTCACTCTGGATCGTTGTGTGTTGTACAGGAGATTCTAATGGACTTACAATCTCTTTTCTGTTTTCATCCTCCAGCGCGACGATCTTGCGCTCTGGAGCTCTCTCAAAACCCGTAATTGGGGAGGAAGAGAATCCTGTTGCGATTAATGTAATGGAGATTTTATCACCCAAAGCAGCATCATAACCATGACCCCAAATAACATCCGCTGTTGCACCTGCAGCATCCTGAATGTAATCCGTGATTTCGGTAATTTCATCCATCATCACTTCTTGGTCTCCATAAGTAATGTTTAATAACACATAACTTGCTCCATTGATGTCGTTGTCGTTCAATAACGGAGAAGTCAAGGCTTCTTTCACTGCAACAAGCGCACGGTCTTCACCAGCTGCAACAGCGCTACCCATAATTGCTTGTCCACTGTTACGAAGAACAGTGTTTACATCATTGAAGTCAACGTTGATTGTTCCTGTTACCGAAATAACTTCCGCAATTCCTTTTGCCGCTACTGTTAATACGTTATCTGCATGAGAGAACGCACTAGAAAGCGACATATTTTTTCCGAATTCACGTAAACGCTCGTTGTTAATGATCAACAAGGTATCTACGTTTTGACGCATTTTGTCTAATCCTTCTTCTGCTTGTTGGCGGCGTTTTCTACCTTCGAAGTTAAAAGGTACAGTGACGATTCCAACCGTTAAAATCCCAAGATCCTTCGCTACTTGTGCAATCACTGGCGCAGCTCCCGTTCCGGTTCCACCACCCATTCCTGCGGTAACAAACACCATTTTCGTGTTTTTCGAAAGGATTTCGCGAATTTCTTCGATGTTTTCGATCGCTGCATTCATTCCCATTTCAGGAATCATTCCAGCTCCTCTACCTTCCGTTAAGGTTGGACCCAACTGAATTTTGTGTGGGACTGGAGAGATATCCAAAGCCTGGCGATCCGTATTACATACGATAAAATCTACTCCAACAATTCCTTGCAAGAACATGTGATTTACCGCATTCGAACCACCACCTCCGACACCAATTACTTTGATGATTGAGTTCGCGTTACTTTCTGCTGCCGCTCCCATTTTAGGTAAGTCAAATTCCATATCCATTATTTTTTTCTATTAATCTTTATCGTCAAAAAATTCTCCAACTGACTGTTTAAGTTTCTCTAAAAACCCTCGGTCTCTTCTTGGATTTGAGTGTGTTATTGCTGTATGACTCGTCGTGGAAACTTCTTCCTTTTTAGGGATGAAATCAAGTCCGGACTTCTCTGCTGCCTCGAATCCTTTCAATACAAGTCCAATACCCGTTGAAAACATTGGACTAGCCAATTTATCTAAGTCATTCGTATTTGCTAAATGTTCTGTTGGATAACCAATGCGTGTATCCATTCCAGTCATGTATTCGAAAAGTTGCGTCAGGTGCTTTAATTGAGCTCCACCACCAGTGACAACAATCCCACCAATGATTTTTTTAGAATATCCTGAGTTAATGATTTCAAAATTAACCAACTCAATGATTTCTTCCATGCGTGCTTGAATGATGCTCGCAAGGTTTTTCAAGGTAATTTCTTTTGGATCGCGTCCACGTAAACCTGGAATACAAACCACTTCATTTTCTTTACTTTCTGAAGCCAATGCACTTCCGAATTTCACTTTCAATGATTCAGCGTGACGTTGCATGATGCGACATCCTTCTTTGATATCGTCTGTAATCACGTTTCCACCGAAAGGAATAACAGCGGTATGACGAATCAATCCATCTTGGAAGATCGCAACATCCGTTGTTCCACCACCTATATCCACCAAAACAACTCCAGCTTCTTTTTCTTCGTCGCTCAACACTGCCTCAGCTGATGCAATGGGCTCCAAAATAATTTCTTTCACGTTTAATCCTGCACGATCCACACAACGCTTGATGTTTTTCACGTTGTTGACTTGTCCGGTAATGATGTGGAAATTTGCCTCTAGACGTACTCCACCCATTCCGATTGGATCTTTGATATCTGCTTCATTGTCCACGATGTATTCCTGTGGAATCACCGTAACAATTTCCTCTCCTGGCGTCATCACCAATTGATACACGTCATCAACGAATGCGTCGATATCCTTTTGTGTAATTTCTCCTTGTGCATCACGACGAGTGTACATACCTCTGTATTGAATACTGCTGATGTGTTGTCCAGCAATACCCACATTGACATTCTTCACTTTCAAATCGCCATCTACTGATTTCTGCGTCAATTCAACTGCCGTATTAATCGATTGAACCGTACGCTCAATATTTGAAACCACTCCGCGCATGACACCAAGTGATTCACTTTTTCCCAATGCAACGATTTCAATTTTATTGTGCTCGTTTTTACGTCCAACGAAACAAGCAATTTTCGTTGTCCCGATATCGAGTCCAACAACAATCTTGCTACGCTTCACTTCGCTAGTTGGCTCTTTTTCTACAAACGATTTGTCCTTCATACTTTACACTTATTTCGCTATACTTATTCCACCCTTCAAAGGGCATGGCTTCTTTGTAAAATTCCAATATTCGTTCAAACTTATCCTTCACATCTGCATCCGAATTGGCTGTTCCGAGATTGATTTTTTGATCGCCTACAATGGGAATTAGTACAAAATCACCGTTCTTTTCACGGTAAACTTGACCAATCATTTTATGCAATATTGGATCATTACAAACATAATTTGAAATTCGATAGATATCATCTAAATTTCGAATACTTTTCAAGGAATCGTTGTTAATAATTTTAAAGATGGAATTCGGTGAAAATCTATCCGGAATTACACCTGAAAAAACGAGCACACGTGCGGTGTGAAGACTCGATCGATTCATTAAATATCCATCTTCATCTAAGTAAAAACTTTGACCTGATTTATTGAAGATTCGAGCGATCGGTTTACGTAAATTCAATTGTATATCCCACTCATTTCCAATACGTTTGAAAACCTTCACGTTTTTCACTTCTGGCATCAGTGAAATGACGTATTCAATTTTTCGAATATTTAAGTTTCCAACTTGCTCATTTTTTTGAATCAAACGATGCAGTTTAAGTCGGTCAATCAACTCTGGCTCGGTTAAAAAAGCATCACCATCGACATGGATGGAAATTTTAGGTTGAGTATATTTTTTTTCTTTTTCCTCCTTGTTCGCGAAGACCAAAACGGTCACAACTCCCGCTGTTACCAATATCCACAAACTAATTTTCATCCAATTCTTCATGTCAATCAGCTAGATTTATCGTTAACAATTCTTTTAAAGATGGAACCAATCGATCGATGTCTCCAGCGCCAATTGTCAGCAGCACGCCATCCGTATACTGACTTAAATAAGGCAATAATTCACTTGGTTTTTTAATCGTTTTTTGTCCATTTTTACATTTCGAAAGCAACCATACGCTGGTAATCCCCTGCATGGGCTCTTCGCGCGCTGGATAAATGGGTAGCAGGATTAATTCGTCTAATTCGGAAAGTTCATTGGCAAAATCATCTGCAAAATCTTTGGTTCTAGAAAACAGATGCGGTTGAAAAATTCCAGTTATTTTCTTTCCTGGATAAAGTAATTTGATGGAGCGAACCAAAGCAGCAATCTCTTGAGGATGATGGGCATAATCATCCACATACACCAATTTCTCTGTTCGAATGATGTATTCAAATCTCCTCTTGACACCAAGGAAGTTTTTTAGTCCTGAACGAATTTGTTTTTCATCCATTCCTAATTCATGTAGAAGTCCAACGCAAGCGAGTGCATTTTCTGCATTGTGAATACCCGGTAATCCAAACTGAACAGTTCGCCACCAACTATTTTTTAAGCGAATATCGCCACACAAAAACCCATCAATCCATTGAAGATTTACTACGGTAAAATCTGCGCTTTCGGACTCTACTGCATACGTCAAGGTTGTTCCCAAGGACGGTAAATTCAGTCCTTCTTTTTGCAAACAAATTCCTTTAGGATCCAGTTTCATGGCAAACTGACGAAATCCTTCTTTGAATTGTTCTGCTGTCCCGTAGATATCTAAGTGGTCAGGATCTGCGGAAGTAATAATCGATGCAAA